>DATEND010000208.1:0-7005 GCA_035275245.1 Candidatus Eiseniibacteriota bacterium | reverse complement strand
CACGGCAGCGCGATCGACGGCAGCCCGCAGGAGTTGCCGACCGCGCCGACCGGATCGGAGTAGTTGAGCGCCTTGTAGAGATCTTCTTCGATCTTCGGCGCGACCGACATGAAGTTCGGCGTCACGATCACGTCGTACGTGTCGAAGAAAGCGACCATCGCATCCTGTAAAACGGCGCGCATCCGCATCGCCTTCACGTAGTCGCTCGCGGTGAGCCCCTTCGTGATCTCCTGCTGATGGGGAGCGTAGAGATCTTTGAGTTTCGTGACCGACCGGTCGCGGAAGAAGTTCTCGAACGTGGAAAGCGATTCTCCGAAGAGGACGGCGGTCGTCACTTCCGTCGCGGGGAATTCGGGCAGCGCCGTCTCCGTGAGCGCAAGCCCCAGCGATCGAAGATCGGCCACGGCGCCGTCGAACGCGGCCTTCACCTCGGGTTCGGCTCCCTTCGTCTTCGCGAAGTCCAGCGGAACGAGGGCGCCTCGAAGTCTCCGGAAGTCGCCGCGGCCCCGCGTGAGCCGGACCGGTTCGTCGGACGCGGTCGGGTCGTCGGGATCGGGTCCCGCGATCGCGGCGAGAACGAGGCGGCAATCGGCGGCCGACCGCGCCATCGGTCCGATCTTGTCGAGCGTAAACGATCCGACCATGCCGCCGGCGCGGCTGACGCGGCCGTACGTGGGGCGGAGACCGGTGGTCCCGCAAAAAGCCGACGGGCAGAGAATCGATCCCCAGGTCTCCGTCCCGATCGCGAACCCGACCAATCCAGCGGCAACGGCCGCGCCCGATCCCGAGGACGAGCCGCCGGTCCACCGGTCGAGATCCCACGGGTTTCGTCCCGGGCCGCTGATCGAGGCGTCGGCGAATCGATACCCGAGGCAACCGGCGAACTCGACCATCGCCAGTTTTCCGAGGAGGACGGCGCCCGCTTCCCGCAAGCGCCGGATCACGGTGGCATCCTTGTCGTACATCCGATTCTCGGTCGGCTTCGCCCCCCACGACGTCGGAATTCCCACCGTCGCGAGGAGGTCCTTCGCGCCGTAGGGGATTCCGTGAAGCGGGCCGCGATACCGGTTGCGCGCGATCTCACGCTCCGCCTCGCGCGCTTGGGCCAAGGCGACCTCGGGCGTCACCGCGGCGAACGCGTTGAGGCGCGGCGCCACGCGCCGAATCCGCGCCAGGTACGCCTCGGTCAGCTCCACGGGCGAGAGGCGGCGCGTGCGGATGCGGTCGCCCAGTTCGGCCACCGTCGAGTAGAGAACGTCCTCTCCGATCACGGTCAGCGCCCCCTTCGCCGCATCGCGCGGAACGTGACCGCGGGCGGACTACCGGGGGGCAGCGGAAACTCGCGAATCACCCTCGCCATGGTTTCGACCGCGCGGATCTGATTTTCGATCTCCTTGCGGAGGGCGGCCGGCGGGAGGCGCTTTCCGCCCTTCGGCGGTGCCGGCTTGGTGCGTGCGGCCGCCGCGGCCGCCTGCGCCAACGGCGCGGCCGCCAGGAGTGCGGCACCCGCGAGCGCTGCCTTCACGAAGCGGCGCCGGGGAATGGAATTCGATCGGGACATGGGCGGCGACCTCCTCTCGTTTCCGTTGCGTCCTAGCGCCGCCGCGCGGCGCGAAGCGGGAAGGGTAGCACCGCTCCGCGGCGGCCGCGAGCGTTCTCGCCGCTTCCGCGACGGGCGTGTGTGTCGTAGAATGCCCGCGTGAACGATCGCGATTCTCGTCCGGCGCATAGCGGGATCGGGCTGATCGCCCTGGCGGCCGGCATCGCACTGGCCGGCTGGTTCGTCGGCCAGGGTCTCGGCAACGTGCGCGACGGCGGCCGGTTCGTCGCCGTCAAGGGAGTCGCGGAGCGCGAGGTGAAGGCGGATCTGGCGTTCTGGCCGATCACGCTCGCCGCGACCGACGACGATCTCTCCCGGGCCCAGACTCGGATCAACCAGAACATCGCGAAGGTGCGCGCGTTTCTCGCGGTGAACGGCGTCGACACGCTGGAGACCTCGCTCCAGAACCTCCGCGTCACCGACGTCCTGGCGCAGGCCTACGGCGGGCCGCCGCGCGTGGGAAACCGCTTCATCATCCAGCAGACGGTCATGGTTCGCTCGAACGATCCGGAACGAATCCGCGCCACGAGCGAAAAGGTGGGCGAGCTCGTGAACGCGGGCGTCGTTCTCTCCTCGGGGCAGGAGTGGGGCATGGGCGGACCGACCTACCTGTTCAAGCGCCTGAACGATTTGAAGCCGAGCATGATCGCCGAAGCCACCGCCGAGGCCCGGAAGTCGGCGACCCAATTCGCGAAGGATTCGAAGAGCCGGCTCGGCGGCATCCGCCGGGCGAATCAGGGCGTCTTCGTGATCCTGCCGCGCGACGAAGCGCCGGGCATCTCGGAGCAGGCGCAAATCTTCAAGATCGTGCGCGTCGTCACGACCGTCGAGTACCTCCTCCTCTAGGATACGGCCACGGCCGTCGTGCCACTCCGCCGCCATCGCGCCGCATGAGCCGCCGCGTCGTCGTGATCGGGGGCGGCGTGATCGGCCTCGCCTCCGCCCACTCGCTGCTCGCACGCGGTCACCGCGTGCTCGTCGTCGAGCGCGGGCCCCGCGGACACGACTGTTGTTCCCTGGGAAACGCCGGCTACATTTCTCCCTCGCACTTCGTCCCACTGGCCGCACCCGGCGTCGTCGCGTCGGCGCTCCGATGGATGGGCGACCCGCGAAGCCCGCTCTACGTGACGCCGCGGCTCGATCCGGAATGGATCGTCTGGGCGTGGCGATTCTGGCGCGCTTCGAATCGGCGGCGCGCCGAAGCGGCGGGGCCATGCCTCCGCGACCTCCTCGTCCAGAGCCGCGCGCTCTTCGAGAAGATCGCGGCAATGACGGGCGACGAAATCGAACTAAGACGGGACGGCCTCCTGACGGTGTTCGAGACGGAGGCGGCGTGGGATGCCGAGCGGCGTCATGCGGAGCGGGCCCGGGCGTTCGGAATGCCGGCGGAGGTGCTCGACCCGGCCGGCATCGCCGCGCTCGAACCGGACATCCAACTTCGCGCCGTGGGCGGCGTCCTCTACCCGCTCGACGCGCACGTGACCCCGCACCGCTTCCACGCGGCGATGGAACGGCTCGTCGCGGAGCGGGGCGGCGAATTCGCGTGGAACGCGGAGGTCACCGGGTGGCGGGCCGAGGGGCGCGCCGTCCGCTCGGTGCGAACCGCGGCGGGGGAAATCGAGGGCGACGAATTCGTGGCCGCGGCGGGATCGTGGACCGCGCGGCTTCTCAAGCCGCTCGGGCTTCGCCTCCCCCTGATGCCGGGGAAGGGGTACAGCCTGACGCTCGGTGCGCCCCGGGAGCGCCCGCGACGCTCGATCCTTCTCCAAGAGGCCCGGGTCGCGGTCACCCCGATGGGAACGGCGCTCCGCGTCGGCGGCACGATGGAGATCGGCGCTTTCGACACGAAGATCAGCCCGCCGCGAATCGAAGGGATCGTCCGATCCTTCACGCGGGGATTTCCCTCGTTCCGCGCCGCGGACTTCGCCGGCGTGGAGCCGTGGAGCGGCCTGCGGCCGCTGAGCCACGACGGCCTCCCGTACGTGGGTCGATTCGCGAGGTACGACAACCTCGCGGTCGCGACGGGCCACGCGATGCTCGGCTTGAGCCTGGGTCCGATCACCGGGCAATTGATCGCGGAGCTAGTCCCGGGGACGCCGACGTCGATCGACCTGTCGCCGCTTCGGCCCGAGCGCTAGAATCGATCGATGCTCCCCCTCGGCCGCGAAGCCTTGCCGCACTGGCCGCTCGATCCCGGCATCACCTACCTGAACCACGGCACCGTCGGCGTGACGCCGCTTCGGGTCCTCGCGGCAGAGCAGGCGATACGCGCCGACATCGAGCGGCGCCCCGCGCAGTTCTTGCTTCGCGAATTGAGCGCGGTCGCCGTCGGGGTTCCTCGCGAGAAGCCGCCGCGCATGCGAGAGGCGGCCGCGCGCGTCGCGGCATTTCTGGGCGCTCGCGAGCCGGATCTGGTGTTCGTCGACAACGCGACGACGGGCGTGAACGCGGTGCTTCGCTCGTTCGACCTGAAGCCGGGAGACGAGATCGTGGTGACCGACCTCTCGTACGGGGGCGTGGCCCGGAGCGCCAAGTACGCGGCGGAGCGAGCGGGCGGGACGGTCAAGACCGTGGAGACGCCGGCGCCGTCGGCGGGCGGGGGCGCGATCGCCGACGCGATCGTGGACGCGATCGGGCCGCGCACCCGAATCGCGATCGTGGATCACGTCGCCTCGGAGAGCTCCCTCATTCTGCCGCTCCAGGAGATCGCCGCGCGCGCCCGCGCCAAGGGGGCGCTCGTGTTGGGCGACGGCGCCCACGCGCTCGGAATGCTCCCGGTCGATATTCCATCGCTCGGCGTCGACTGGTACACGGGCAATCTCCACAAGTGGGCGTGGTCTCCGCGAAGCGCGGGAATCCTATGGGCCGATCCCAAACGGCACGCGGGGCTTCACCCGACGGTCATCTCGTGGGGGTTGGGCGACGGAATCGCCGCGGAGTTCGACTGGGTCGGGACCCGTAATCCGGCCGCCTACCTCGCGGCGCCGGCGGGGATCGATCTCCTTCACGAGTGGGGCCTCGACCGGGTGCGTGCGCACAACCACGCGCTCGCTTGGGATGCGGCCGTCACGCTTCCGCGCCGGTGGGGAACGGAAACGCCGGTCCCGGAGTCGATGGTGGGGAGCATGGTGACGCTTCCGCTTCCGCACGGTCTTGGAGACAGGGAGGACGACGCGGCGCGTCTTCGCGATTCGCTCCTGTTCGAGGATCGAATCGAGGTGCAGATCCACGCGTTTCGTGGCCGCCTCTGGACACGTATTTCTACCCAGGTTTATAACGACGGAAACGACCTCGAACGTTTGGGCGCGGCGGTGGCGGCGCGCGTCTGATCAGGCGAACTGCAACGAATTACAAGCGCGAAGGTCCGCGCGCTCATGACGCGCGTCACAAAAAGTGATCGAAAACGCACAAAAACATGCACGCCCGGTGGGATCCGTGTATCTTACCTAGGAGGGGGATGACCGGTCGGTAGGTGGCGTGAGTCGATCCCGCCGCAGGCGGACCCAAGGAGGATCCGATCACGTATCAAGAACAAACCAAAATCTCGTTCGCATCGCGCGCGGCGTCCCAGTTCGGCGACGAAGTGAAGCGACGCGTCCACGAGTACTTCGAGAGCAATCAGCTCTCCACGAAGGCCAATGCGGCCATGATCGCCAAGACGGTGATCATGGTCGTTGTCACGTTTGGTTCCTACGGGCTCATCCTGAGCGGCCTCTTCGGACCGTGGACGATGCTCGGGCTCGCGATGCTCATGGGCGTGGGGATGGCCGGCCTCGGCTTCTGCGTCGCCCACGACGCCCTGCACGGCGCCTACTCGTCCCGGCCGTGGGTGAACCGGATGCTCGGCTACACGTTCGACGTCATGGGCGCGAACGGGTACATGTGGAAGCTCACGCACAACGTGATTCACCACACCTACACCAATATCCATGGCATCGACGACGACCTGGAAGCATCGCCGTTCCTCCGCCTCTCGCCGGAAGCGCCCCTCAAGCCCGTGCACCGGTACCAGCACATCTACGGATTCTTCGCCTACACGCTCTCGACCCTGAGCTGGGTCTTCATGAAGGATTACCGGCAATTCCTGAAGCGGCCGCTTGGGCCCTTCCTGAACCCGGTTCATCCGAAATCCGAGATCGCGACGCTCCTCGTGATGAAGGTGGTCTATTACGCGTACACGCTCGTCATCCCACTCCTGGTTCTGCCCATTCCATGGTGGCAGTTCGTCATCGGGTACCTCGTGATGCACGCGACGGCCGGGATCATTCTCGGTGTCGTCTTCCAGCTCGCCCACGTCGTCGAGCCGACCGAGCATCCGGTTCCCGACGATCAGGGCCGCATCGAGCACGCGTGGATGATCCACCAGATGGAGACGACCGCGAACTTCGCCGAGAAGAACCCGATCGTGTCGTGGTACGTCGGCGGGCTCAACCACCAGATCGAGCACCACCTATTCCCCAAGGTCTGCAGCATCCACTATCCGAAAATCTGCAAGATCGTTCGCGAGGTCGCGTCCAAGTACGGCGTTCCGTACCATCACCACGAGACGGTGTGGGATGCCATCCGGTCGCACTACCGCATGCTGAAGTGGCTCGGGAATCCAACCGGGACGGGCCCCGTGGCGAAGGCCGGCGGTACGTGAGCGCGCGCCTGCGCGCCACGGCGCTCCTTCCGGGGGCGGTCGTGCTCGCGGCTTTCCTGGGCGGGTGCGCGGCGACGCGCGAGTTCGCGGCACTGACCCAGGTGCGGTTCAACTACGACCGCATTTCCGACGCGGCGATCGCCGGCATCTCGCTCGCGTCGATCGATTCGTACGAGGACGTCCGGCCGCTCGACGTCGCGCGGCTGACGCTGGCCATCGCCTCGAAGGACGTCCCGCTCGATCTCACGGTCCACCTGACCGCGCGAAATCCGGAGACCAACGACGTGAACGCGCGGATGACCGCGCTCGACTGGGCTTACCTCGTGGACGGGAGTGAGGTCATTTCGGGTCAGCTCACCGAGTCGTTCGTATTCCCGCCCGGCGAGCCGCGCGACGTTCCCGTGGACATCACGCTGAATCTCGTACGCTTTTTCGGAAGCGACGGGCGGTCCCTGCTCGAGACGGCGCTCGTATTGGCGGGGCAGCGAACGAGCACGAAGAAGGTGATGATGCGCCTCACGCCGTACATCGAGACGTCGGGCGGCAGGATCCGTTACCCGATCCCGATCGAGCTCGACCTCTCGAGGGTCGCGAACCGCTAGACCCGTATCCGGCTCTCGGCCCCGCGATCAGGGCCGGTCGTATTCGAGCGACGCCTCGAGCAACTCCCGCTGGAGCTCCAACGCCTTCGGCATCCTCGGACCGATCGATTCGAAGAATTCGTGCTGCATTCCGATCTCGGTCCGCCACTCGTCCACGCAAA
>DATEND010000207.1:0-7688 GCA_035275245.1 Candidatus Eiseniibacteriota bacterium | reverse complement strand
CCGGTCTGGCTCCTCCTCTGTCCCCGCGACTACCTGTCGACCTACATGAAAATCGGCACGATCGTCCTCTTGGTGGTCGGCGTCGCCATCGTGCACCCCAGACTCCAGATGCCGGCCGTGACGCCGTTCATCGACGGGAGCGGACCGGTGCTTCCGGGAATGAAGGTCTTTCCGTTCTGCTTTATCGTGATCGCGTGCGGGGCCATCAGCGGCTTTCACGCGCTGATCGGATCGGGAACAACGCCGCGAATGGTGCCCGACGAGGGGAGCATCCGGTTCATCGGATACGGCGCCATGCTCACCGAGGGGGTCGTCGCGATCATGGCGCTCGTCGCCGCGACCACCCTGGCGCCCGCCGACTACTTCCTCATCAACGGCGTCCCGAAGGCCGTGGCCGCGCTCGGCATCCAGCCGGTCGAGCTGCAAGAGCTGACGCGGCTCGTGGGGGAGGAGACGCTTCAGGGCCGGACGGGAGGTGCCGTTTCGCTGGCCGTCGGGATGGCGAACATCCTGCGCCAAATCCCCGGCATGGGCCACCTCATGGCCTACTGGTACCACTTCGCGATCATGTTCGAGGCAGTCTTCATCCTGACCGCCCTCGACACCGGGACGCGCGTCGCGCGCTATCTGTTCCAGGACATGCTCGGCCGCGTCTGGGCGCCGCTCGGTTCCACCACGAACGTGGCGGCCGTGGCGGGCGTGGGCGCGCTCGTCTGCATCGCGTGGGGATTCCTCACGGCCACGGGCAGCGTCGAGACCATCTGGCCGCTCTTCGGCGTCTCGAATCAGCTCCTGGCGGTGATCGCGCTCGCGGTGGGAACGACGTTCCTGCTGCGGCAGCGACCGGTGCGCTACGCGCTCGTTACGTTCCTGCCGCTCTGCTTCCTCACGGTGATCACGATGACCGCCGGCGTCCTGAACACGTTCCGCTACCTCTCGCCTGCCTACATCGACCAGAAGGGAGCGGGCGTGGCCTACCTGGACGGCATCCTGAGCATCGTGCTCCTGCTCCTCGTGGGCACGATCCTCGTCGACTCCGTCCGCCGATGGGCCCACATCCTGACCGAGCGCCGCCGCGGCGTCGCTGAAGTTCCGCTGGCCCAAGCCGCCCTCTCCGACAAATAGAACGGCCCGAGCCGTAGGGCCCGGGCCGTGGGGATCGCGAATATTGCCGTGGAGATTTACTCGGGGATGTCGTCGTCCTTGAAGTTTGCCACCTGGACGGGCAGGCTTGCGATCGCGGTGACGCGGTCGCCGTTATTCCCGCCGTTCGTGTGAACGAATCCCCGGAACGTCAGTCGTGCCGTCGTGCTGACCGCGATGTTGATCGGAATCGAAGCCTTGGCGCCGAGATCGCTCATGGCGATCACCACCTCGGCCGTTCCGCCCGACGGGACGCGGCACGTGATGCCGCCGTTGACCGGCGGGTAGATCCCGTTGTCGTAGGTGACGGTGTAGCCGTCCACGATGATCTCGGAGAAGGGAGCGCCCGGCTCCAGCGGCGCGCCGCCGTCGTTCTGAATGTTCCCGAACTCGATCAAGGCCTGGTCGGCGACCACCGTGCCCGAATCCGACACGAGATCGCTATACAGCACGTTGCCTTCGTTCACCGAAATGACGGTCAAGATCGCACGGCTCGACGTGTCGGTGCAGCCACCCATCCCGAGCAGCGCCACCAGCGCGAGCAGTGCCAGCGCGAACAGCTTCAACGTCTTCATGTCGGTCTCCTTGGCCTTCGCGATCCCCATCGCGCGAGTACAACGGAAGGAAATGATGGGATGAACCCCGCGGCGAGTCGTGCAAGGGACATGCCACGCGAAGGGCCAGGGAGCGGAGGCGGGAAGTCGGTCGAAACGGGCCAGTTACGGGCGGTGGTGAACTTCGAGGCAGGGCAATGAAAACGGGCGCCGTGCAACATGCACAGGCGCCCGCCGATCTGCAATCAGCCGTTGCTTACTTCTTGGCCATGGCCATGTTCGCCGCCGCGAGGTATCGACGGTTCACTTCGCCCCAGTTGATATTGCGGAGGAACGCCTCCACGTACGTCTTCCGGTCCGAGCCGTAGTCGATGAAATACGAGTGCTCGTACGTGTCACAGTTCAGGACCGGGATCGCGCCCCACACGCCGCCCTGGTTCTGCGCGTCGCCGATGAAATTGTGGAGGCGGCCGTCGGTGGGGTCGAACGCCAGGACCACCCAGCCCCGCGCGCACATCGCGGAGGCGATGAAGTCCTCGCGCCAAGCCGCGATCGTTCCGAAGTCTTCCTTGATCTTGTCGACCACGTCTCCCGTTTCCTGTCCGTCGCCGCCGAGGATCGAGAAGTAGATCTCGTGGAGGATCTGCCCGTTGGCGGCGAAGGTCTCCTCGTGCTTCAGACCCCGAATCTCGCTGTAGATCTGGTTCGCCTTCGAGCGGTCGACCTTGGCGAGGCCCTCCTCGATTTCGTTTCGCTTGTTCACGTAGCCCGCGTAGAGCTTGTCGTGATGGATCTCCATCGTTTTCGCGCCGATCCGCTTCGACGGATCCTTCTCCATCGCGTCGTTGGAATAGGGGAGCGGCTTGACCACGTGCTTCGCCATGGCGGGTTCTCCTTTCGCCTGGTTTTCGTTGGGGGATAAGCCCCCGGGCGGGCCGGGAGCAGCGCGTCTGCCTCTTGCGCCTCTACTATATCAGATGCGGCGAACCTACCCCGGGTCGCCGGGAAGTCGCTTTCGAATCGATTCCACGCGGAATTTCCGCGGCCCCCCCTCGTATTCCAGCACCACCTCCGCGCCGACTCCCTTGCCGAGGAGCGGACGGGCCAGCGGGGCGCGATAGGAGAGAATGCCCGGGCCGAGCGAGGAGTCTCCCTCGCCGAGGATCCAGTAGACCACCGAGGCGTCGCCGTTCCCCTCGAGCGATACGAGCTTCGCTTCCGTCCCGACGCCCACACGGCTCTCCTCGATCTCCATCGTCTCGATCAGGCGCGCGTGTTGAATCGTGTTCATCACCTCTTGGAGACGCTGCGCCGCGTTCGCCTGCCGCAGCTTGGCCGCCTCGTACTCGGCGTTCTCCCGAAGGTCGCCCAACGCCCGCGCCTTCTCGATCGCGGCGGGAATCACGGTCTTCAAATCGAGAGAGAGTTTCTTCATCTCGTTCTGAAGCCGGTCGTACGTGGCGCGCGACATGAGCGTGTACTGGGTCTCGATGTCTTCCGTGCTCTTTCCCTCGAGCAGTCCCTGCGCCCGGGCGCGACGCCGGCGCTCGTACTCCTCGGCGATCCCGGCGAGTCCGATTTCATGAAGGAACTCGAGAACGGGCAGGAGGCGACGTTCGCTGCCGGCCCAGTGAAGCACGGTGCGCTCGATCGCGTCGGAGGCGTCCTCGTGCGGTTTCGCGGAGGAGAACGCGGTGTGGAAGACGCCACCCGATGCGAGAAGTCCGGTTAGACGTTCGGGCAGGCCCTCGGGCAAATCCCGCTCCAGGAGGCGGATCGTCGCGAGCAGAAGCGATTCCAAGGGCGGTGCCCCGGGGTCCTTCCGTTTCGAGAGGAAGTGGTCGATGAGCCGGGCCGACAGTTCGGGCGTCTCGGATGCGCGCGTGATCCGCGCCTCGATCGCCTTCGCATAGCGGTCCTCGCCCAAGAGCACGCGCAGCCGCTCGCGTCCCCGCGCCCGAAGCCTCGGAAGCCGGCTGCCCGCCGCCCGCCACAGGAATTCCTCCTCGCGCGTCGCGCCGTTCGAGAGGTCGAGGAGGTGTTCCTGATTCAAGCCGAGTGCCAAGTCGTCGGGCGCGAGTCCCTCGCGGATCAATTGGTCGAGCGTGGCGCGCGCCTGGTCCGTGTCGATCGCGTGCCACGTCAGCGCGTAGCAGAGGGCGAGCGCGCGGCTCGCCATCTCGAGCCCGTCGTCGGCGCACCAGCGCGTCACGTAGGGGCCGGCGTACTCTTTGAGACGCGATTCCTGCTCCGGGTGCTCGCGGAGGAATTTTCGCAGGACATTCAAGCCCTCGACTCCGGCCCGCGTGGTCAATCGCGGCAGCGGGATTTCCTTTCCGGCCGCGCCCGCGCGCGCCAGCCGGAAATTCCCACGATAGCCCTCGCTCGAGTCGAGGCGCGGGTCCAACTTCCATTTGTCGCGCGCTTTCTTCCACCACCCGGTCCAGTCGTATCCGGGGAGCACCGCGTCGAGGCGCGGCTTGAGCTGTGCCTGCGTCGCCACGCCGCCTACGTCGCGGAGCGCGCGGACCAGGACTTCCGGATCGCCCTGCGTCCCCATCTCGCGGAGCCGGTCCGGCTCGGTGATCGCGAGGACGCGAAGTCCGTCGTCGGGCAAGCGGTCCAGGGAACGCTGGGCCATGGCGATCGCCATCTTATGGCCGGTCCGGCCGGGGAACTCGAGCGTCAGCGATTCGCCGTCGCTCCCGAGGACGCGGCCCAACCCCCACGATTGGTGCATGACGTAAGCGCCCGGCGGGAGCGCCAGAATCTTGGGAAGCCGCACGGCGACCGCGTCGAAGGGGAGCGCGGGATCGGCGATGCCCGAGCCCTCGAGAATGGCCGCGGGATTCGGCTCGCGCGCCACCGCGACGCCGAGGAGCCGGGCCGCCGTGGCGCGCGCCCGGGCACTGGTCAGGCGCGGGCCGAGCGGTGCCAGGTGTTCCCACGCGAACTCGCCCGCGGCGTGGGCTTCCAATTCGGGGAGCGCCAGCTCCAAGATCGGCTCGGAGTCGAGCCACGGCACTCGCGCCGCGTAGTCGAGTAGGATCTCCGCAACGCGGCCCGGCTCGTGGGCCAGATCCTCCTCGACCGCGCGGAAGAGCGGCTCGGCCACGAGGTCGGGCCGGTTCGACTCCAAGTAGAGCTCGAGCGTGTCGAGTCGGTGCTCGCGCGCGGCCTCGAGATCGCCGGCCCGCTCGAGAATGACCGCGATCTCGGCGTGGAGGTCGGCGTCGCTCGGCCGGATCCCGATGGCCTCGCGGAGGAGCTCGATTCGCTCTTCGTCGGTGGCGGCGTCCCGGGATAGGTAGTGAAGGAGGCGTACGGCTGCGGATACCGGCTCCGGCTCGATGAATCGCGAGAGGAGCCCTTGGACCCCATCGCGGTCGTTCGCGGCGACGAGCTTGTCGGCGACCACCTCGAGCGCATCCAGCGAGGGCGTTCGTTCCCCGAGTCCTTGGTGGAGAAGGGAGGCGAGAAGGAGCAGATCCCAGCGCTTCTTCCGGCCCGGCTCCTGCTCCAGCGCGTGAAGCGCGGCCTCGGCGGCGCTCGTCTCGATCAGGTGTCGCGCCAGCGTCTCCGTCTCGCTCCAGCGCGCGTCGGTCGAGGAGGCCGGCGGCTCGTCCCCTTGAGCCGCCTTCAAGTAGTGTCGCAGATCGGAACTGATCATCGGTCTCTTCTCACGAGTGAGACAGGATAGCGCATTCGGGCCTTCGGGAGCCAGCGGCGCGTTGCGTGAGGTCCGGGTGCTCCGGTAAACTGCGGCCGCCGCACCCACCGTCGAAAGGGAGTGACCCCATCACCCGACGAACTCGCCTCGCGCTGGCCCTGATCGTGACGCAGTTGATTTCGAGCGGGACTCACCTCGTCGCCAAGGGCGCGCTGCTCCTCTCGAACCCGATCACGATCGCGCTGCTTCGATTCATCCTCGCTTCGGCGGCGCTCCTCCTGTTCCAGCGATTGCGAGGCGGGGGGCAGGCCGTCGCGCGCCGCGACTGGCCGAAGTTTCTGCTCCTCGGCCTCCTGGTGGTCCCGCTCAATCAGGGATGTTTTCTCTGGGGAATCTCGAGTTCGACCGCGAGCCACGCCTCATTGCTCTACGCGTTGACCCCGCTCGTGGTCCTGCTTTTCGCGGGACGGCTCCTCCGCGAGAGCGGGCTCGTCGCGAAGACGATCGGGATCCTGGTCGCGTTCCTCGGCGTTGGCGTGATCCTCTTCGAGAGGGGCCTTCGGCACGAGTTGACCGTGCTCGGCGGCGACCTCGTCATCCTCGTGGCGGTCTTCGCCTGGTCGCCCTACACCGTCCTGTCGAAGCGCCTTTTGGTTCGGTACGACCCCATGACTGTGACGACCTGGTCCATCGTGGCCGGCACGGTAATTTCGCTGCCCGCGCTCGCGATCCCCGGCACGATCCCGCCGCTCGATACGATCCCGCCCGGGGTCTGGGGCGCCTTGATCTACCTCGCCATCGGGACGAACATGATCGCGTATCCACTTTGGTCGTACGCCCTCAAGAACATGGACGCTTCGAAGGTGGCGATCACCGCGAACACCCAGCCGATCCTGACGGGGGCGCTCTCGTGGGTCCTCTTCCAGGAGCGATTCACCGCGGGCTTCCTCGTGGGTGCCGTCCTGATTCTGGCGGCACTGACCTGGGTCGAAACGCGCCAGGACACGGTGGCGCCGGATGCGGCGCGCGCCGCGGAGGGCACGGCATGAGGCGCCGGCCTCCGCTTCGCGGCGACGAGATGCCAGAGGTGGTCGTGCCGCCGCCGGGCCAGAAGTCGTTGGCCGCGGTCCGGCGACTCCGGAAGGCCGAGGGCGCGGCGATCTGGGGCGCGACAGGCGCCGCGGGCGTCGGGGCGAGCGCCGGCTCTTGGGTGGCCGGTACCGGACCCATCGTCTGGGCGCGCGCCAAGGGCTCGGTCGTCGAGGATCTTGACGGGAACCGGTTCCTCGACCTGACGAGCGGCTTCGGCGCGGCTTCGCTCGGCCACGCGGCGCCCGAAGTGGCGCGCGCCGTCGCGGCGCAGGCGCGCCGGATGGCGCAGGGACTCGGGGACCTGCATCCCCACGCGCCGCGCGAGAAACTGGTGCGACGACTCTCCGCACTTGGCGGGGCGCTCTCGAAAGTGTTGCTCGCGAACACAGGGTCCGAAGCGGTCGAGTTGGCGCTCAAGACCGCCGCGCTTTATACGGGCCGCCGCCGGGTCGTCGCGTTCGAGGGCGGCTACCACGGGATGTCGGGTCGGGCGCTCGACGTGACGCACTTCCCGGCGTCGCCGGCGATGTTGCGGGCGACGGGCCCGCCGCTCGTGATTCACATTCCGTTTCCGGATACGTCCCGATCGACGCAGGGACAGAACTTGGACGAAGCGTGGCGGCGCGTCGAGCCGGAGTTGAACGGCCCCGACCCGCCGGGCGCGATCATCGTCGAGCCGATCCAGGGACGCGCGGGCGTGATCATCCCGCCGGCGTCGTTCCTGGCCGACCTCGCAAGGCGCGCCCGCGCGGCCGGGCTCGTCGTGATCTACGACGAGATTCTAACGGGTGGCAGTCGAACCGGACCCTTCTGGGCGTGGGAGCGGAGCGTGCCGTCGGCCGAACCCGACTTGATCGCGGCAGGGAAGGGGATCGGCGGCGGCGTCGCGATCGCCGCGTTGCTCGGGAAGCCCGAGATCATGGACGTCTGGGAGAAGCACGTCCCGGCGTCAGGCGAATCGCCGTACGCGAGCACGTTCTACGCGCACCCGTTGGCGTGCGCCGGAACGCTCGCGGCGCTCGAACGACTGGCCGCGCCGGGAATGGCGGCGGAGGTCGCGGAGAAGGGGAAGGCGCTCCAGGCGGGTCTTCAGGCGCTCGTGGTGGCGAGACCCAAGACGGTTGCGGTGCGGTCGATCGGACTCATCGCGGCGATCGAGTTCGTCTCGGACGAGTCCTCGAAACGTCCGGCGGCGGCGCGGGCGAGCGCGGTCCTTCGCTCGCTACTCG
>DATEND010000206.1:0-8014 GCA_035275245.1 Candidatus Eiseniibacteriota bacterium | reverse complement strand
CCGACCCGGCAGTCGTACGTGATGGCGGTGGTGAAGCCGGAGGAGCGAACCTTCGCGTCGGGCGTGACGAGCCTCGTGCGGCTCGCGGCGTGGGCGGTGGCGCCCGCCTTCGCGGGGCTGTTCATGAGGGGCGGACTCCTCGGGGCGCCGCTCGTCATCGGCGCGGGGATGAAGATCGTCTACGACCTTCTGCTCTACGCGGCGTTCAAGAACGTGCGGCCGCCCGAGGAGCGGTCGCGCGGAACCCGGCCCGCCGCCTAGACGGAGGACATGCCAAGGAGGCGGTCGCCGCCCGCTTCGAGGAACCGGACGCGCGCCTCGCGATGCCGCTCTTCCGACATTCGATGGATCCGCCGGTACTCGGGGTCGCCGCGGACGCCGTCGAGCCACGGATCCAGGTCCATCGACCGGTGGCAAAGGAACCCGTCCTTGACCACGCGTTCGAGGATCGCGAAGGCCGTCTCGTTCGCCCGGGCGAAGGCCGCGGTCCGGGCCTGAAAGTAAAAACCCTCGGGGTCCCGGAATCCGGACTGCGCCACGCGAGCGCTCGCCGCGATGAATTTCTCGCGATCGCCCTCCAAAGCGGCTCGTTGCGAGGCGAAGACCCACGACGCGACCCCGCCCCGGGTCTCCTGCTCGCGCTTCCGGTAGATCTCGAGCGCCTCGTCGAGGCGTCCGAGCGCCGTCAGCGCGTAGCCCTTGCTGAACTGGTGCCCCTGCAAGTCGCCGGCGATGGCCTTTTCGAATTCCCCCTGCATCCAGTACGTGTAGCGCACGCTCGTCGGCACGTTGGGGTCGAGCCGATGCGCCATCCGGTCGGCCGCCACCGACGCCTCGAGGAGGCCGCAGTAGCGGGTCGAATGGACCAGGCCCGCGTAGAGCTCGGGGTCGTTCGGGTGGAGCCGTACCCGATTCAACAGCTCCACCGTCGTTTCACAACCCCGGCCCATCTCGACCTCGAGGTTGGCGCGGAGGTTCAGCGCGATGGAGAGATCGGGATTGATCTCGAGGGCCCGGCGGAAGGCATCGGCGGCTTTCGCGAGATTCTCGGTGTTCTCCTCTTCGAAGTACTTGGAGAGGAGACGGTAGACGCGTCCGAGGCGCGCCCAGGCGGGGGCATATTTGGGGTCGGCGTCGAGACAGCGAAGATAGAGATCGCGCGCCACTGTCCAGGACGTGTCGTCTCTCGCCAATTCGTTCGCGCGGAGGAAGAACTCGTATGCTTTGGCGCTGGCCGGCACGTCGCGCTGGAGCGCGCTTCGCTCGCGGCCTGCCAGCGAGAGGGAGAGGGAATCGACGATCTGTCGCGCGAGGGAGTCCTGGAGCCGGAAGATGTCGCCCAAGGAGCCGTCGATCGTCGTCGACCGCAGCACTGTTCCGGCGGGGGCCTCGATCAATTGCGTCGAGACTCGAAGCTGTCCGCCGCTCGACAGCAGGGAGCCGGTCAGCACGAGATCCACCTCGGACTCCGCCGCCACGCGCCGGATGTCCGGGGCGTCGGCCCCGAAACGTGCCGCGGTCAAAGCCGATCGGACCACCAACGAATCGAAGCCCGAGAGAGATGCCGTGATGGCGTCGGGCAGGCTGTAGGAGAGGAAGTCGACGTCGGGATCGGGGCGGAGCATCCGAAACGGGAGCACGATCAGGCGGGTCACCGTGCGAATGCGCGAGACCGACGAATCCCCGGCCAGCCGGAGCGCATCTCGCAGCTCCGTCGCCATCGCGGATGCGGACTCGAACCGATCGGTCGGCTCCTTCGCCAGCGCCCGTCGGAGCACGTCGTCCAGGGCGGCCACCGCGGCCGGACCCGCCAGAACGGGCGGTTGGCCGAAAAGGGCGGCTTGGCGGACTTCGCCGGGCGAGTTCCCCGGAAACGCGGGCGCCCCGGTCAGCATTTCGAAGAGCAGGGCGCCCGTCGCGAAGAGGTCGCTTCGCGCGTCGAGCGGCTTACCCATCCATTGTTCCGGCGACATGTAGCGCGGCGTTCCGACGACGATGCCGGTTTGGGTGATCGTCGACCCGGCCGAGCCCGAGTCGTCCTCGTAGGCGCGGGCCAATCCGAAGTCGAGGAGCTTGACTCCGTGCGGCGTGAGAAACGCATTGGACGGCTTCAGGTCGCGATGAACGATCGAGTGGCGGTGCAACGCCTCCAGCGCCGCGAGAATCCCGAGCGTTACCTGGCCGGCTTCGGCCATGGGGAGCGCGCCGCGGTCCATGCGGGCCGAGAGAGGCTCGCCTTCGAGTAGCTCCATGGCGATGTAGAGGTCGCCTCCGTCCTCGCCGACGTCGAAGAGCTGGCAGACGTTGGGATGGCTGACGCGTGCTGCGGCACGGGCCTCACGCCAGAACCGCTCCCGCGCGCTCTGGACGCGGGAGTCCTCGCGGATCATCTTGATCGCGACGGTCCGGTCGAGGCGTTCGTCCCGCGCCTCGTACACGACGCCCATGCCCCCTTCGCCGAGGCGACGGAGGAGCCGGAAGGTACCGATTCGTTCACGCATGCGAGGGGAGTATAGCCGGTCGCGATGCGGGCGTGGAGATGGGCGCGGCGGGCCGGACGCCGCCGGCGCCTATGGCTTTTTCGTGAAGGAGAGCGCGGCCGAGTTCATGCAGTAGCGGAGACCCGTCGGCTTGGGACCGTCGTCGAATACGTGCCCGAGGTGGGATTCGCAACGGGCACAAATGACCTCGGTGCGGTTCATGCCGAGGGGATCGTCTCCCCGGAGAGCGACGTTCTCCTTCGCGATGGGCGCCGTGAACGACGGCCATCCGGTCCCCGAGTCGAACTTCGTGCCGGAGGCGAAGAGATCGTTGCCGCAGGCGACGCACTTGTAGACGCCCTTCTCGTGGTTGTCCCAGTAGGCGTTGGCGAAGGCACGCTCAGTGCCGGCCTGGCGCGTAACCCGATACTGCTCCGGCGTGAGCTCCTTCTTCCACTCGGCGTCCGTCTTTTGGACCTTCTCGCTCATGACGAATCCCTTTCGCTCCACGGAGTAGAGGCGTATCTGCTTGGACTTCGAGGCGGCCGCGTGCGCCGCGGACCCGGGGCGCTCCGCCCGGCCGCAGGTCGTAGACATGGCGAGGAACGCAGCGACCGCGGCCAGGGCCGCGACCGCTCGGGTTCCAGCGCGCTCGAATCGGAATCGACGTGGTTTCATTGGACCCTCCAATTGTACTACGCGCGAGGAGGCGAATTGTGACCGACGCGCGGGGAGGGAGGGCGTGTCCCTACGCGGGGTACTTGCCCGTGATGTAATTGGTCAGGTACTTGATCTCGGCCTTCCGGTCCTGCGAGAGCCGCTTCACCACGTCGCCGATCGAGATGAGCCCGATCAGCCGCTCGTCCTCGATGACGGGGAGGTGGCGGATCCGCCGCTCGGTCATGATCGCCATGCACTCGTCGAGCGTGCGATCCTTGTCCACGACGATGACGTCGCGGATCATGATCTCCTGAACCTTCGTGCTTCGGGACGTCCTCCCCTTGAGCGCGATCTCCCGGAGGTAATCGCGCTCCGTGAAAATGCCGACGGGGGTCGTCCCCTCGACGACCAGGATCGATCCAACATTGTGGCGAACCATCTCCACGATCGCTTCGTACACCGTTGCATCGCTGGAAATGGTATAGATGGCGGAGCCTTTGGTGCGGAGAAGATCGGCGACGTGTCCCATAGGGTACCTCCGGAGTAGGGAGCCCAGACCCTAGGCCCCACCGATCAGCCTACGCCCGCCGGGCGTCCGAATCCACATCGTCTGGGAAGGAGCGGCACCGCCTCGATGCCCCCGGAGAGTCCTCGAGCCTCGCTCGCGCTTGAAGACGGTATCGTATTTATCGGCAAGGGATTTGGAAGGATCGGCGAGACTTTGGGTGAGGTTGTGTTCAACACCTCGCTCTGCGGCTACCAGGAGGTACTCACGGATCCCTCCTACCGCGGCCAGCTGGTCACGATGACCTATCCCCACATCGGAAACTACGGCGTCAATCGGGACGACGTCGAATCGTCGCGTCCCCAGGTGGCCGGCTTCATCGTGCGGGAGATCTCGACGCGCGCCTCTTCCTGGCGCGCCTCCGGCGAGTTGAATCGCTACCTCGAGGAGGCGGGCGTCGTCGGGATCAGCGAGATCGACACGCGCATGCTGACCCGGCATCTTCGGACCCACGGCGCGAAGCGGGGCGTCATCTCCTCGGTCGACCTGGACCCCGACTCCTTGATCGCGAAGGCGCGCGCGGTGCCGTCCATGGTCGGCGCCGACCTGGCCCGGGAAGTGACGTGCGACGGGGTGTATCGCTCCGAGGCGGTCAAGCCCCCGGGCGGAACGCCGTACCGGGTCGTGGCCTACGACCTGGGGCTCAAGCAGAACATCCTCCGCATGCTTGCCGGGATCGGGTGCGACGTCACCGTCGTTCCCGCGACGACGTCGGCGCGGGACGCGCTCGCCCTCGATCCCGACGGGTTCTTCTTCTCGAACGGACCGGGCGATCCGGAGGCGTGCGGCTACGCCGTCGGGGCGGCGACCGAATTGATTCGGTCCGGGCGGCCGATCTTCGGCATCTGCCTGGGACACCAGATCCTGGGCCTCGCCTGCGGCGGCAAGACGTTCAAGCTCAAGTACGGGCACCGGGGCGGAAACCATCCGGTGCGGAACGTCGCGACGGGTCAGGTGGAGATCACCGCACAGAATCACGGATTCGCCGTCGACCCCTCGCTCTTCGACCGGTCGGAGTACGTGCTCACGCACGTGAACCTGAACGACGGAACGGTCGAGGGCTTCCGGCACCGCGACCTCCCCGTCTTCTCCGTGCAGTACCACCCCGAGGCGAGCCCCGGCCCCCACGACAGCCACTACCTCTTCCGCGAGTTCACGGCCCGCATGGTCGCGCGGCGCGGGGATCGCGTCCCCGCGACGGCCCCGGGTCGGGAGAGGGTCTAGCGCATGCCGCGCGACGAATCCATCCGGTCGGTCCTCGTGATCGGGTCGGGCCCGATCGTCATCGGGCAGGCCTGCGAGTTCGATTACTCGGGCACGCAGGCCGTCAAGGCGCTTCGCGCGGAGGGCATCCGCGTCTCGCTCGTGAATTCCAACCCCGCGACCATCATGACCGATCCGGAATACGCGGACCGAACCTACGTGGAGCCGCTGACGCCGGAGGTGCTCGAGGCAATCCTCGAACGGGAGCGGCCCGACGCCGTGCTTCCGACCGTCGGGGGCCAGACCGCCCTGAACCTGGCGCTGACCCTCTCGCAGCGAGGAGTCCTGGATCGTCTCGGGATCCGCCTCATCGGCGCCAGCCGGCGCGCGATTGAAGTGGGAGAGGACCGGCGCCTCTTCAAGGAGGCGATGGCGCGGATCGACCTCGAGGTGCCGCGAAGCGGGTTCGCGCGAAATCTGGAGGAAGCGCGCGCCGTCCTCGTGGAAACGGGGCTTCCCGCGGTGATTCGGCCGTCGTTCACCCTCGGCGGCACGGGCGGGGGCATCGCGTACAACGCGGAGGAGTTCGAGGAGTCGGCGGCGCGGGGGCTCGACCTCTCGCCGGTGCACGAGATCCTGATCGAGGAATCCGTGATCGGCTGGAAGGAATACGAGCTCGAGGTGATGCGCGACCGCTCGGACAATTTCGTCGTTATCTGCTCGATCGAGAATTTCGACCCGATGGGAATCCACACGGGCGACTCGGTGACGGTGGCCCCGGCGCAGACGCTCACCGACCGCGAGTACCAAACGATGCGAAACGCGGCCCGCGCCATCATCCGGGAAGTGGGCGTCGAGACCGGCGGGTCGAACATCCAGTTCGCCGTCGATCCCAAGACGGGCCGGCTCGTCGTGATCGAGATGAACCCGCGCGTCTCGCGCTCGTCCGCGCTCGCGAGCAAGGCGACCGGGTTCCCGATCGCGAAGATCGCGGCGCTCTTGGCCGTCGGCTATCGGCTGGACGAAATCCCGAACGACATCACGCGCGTCACGCCCGCCTCGTTCGAGCCGGTGCTCGACTACGTGGTCGTGAAGATTCCACGCTGGGCGTTCGAGAAGTTCCGGGACGCGAGCCCCCGGCTCGGCACGCAGATGAAGTCGGTGGGCGAGGTGATGGCCATCGGACGCACGTTCAAGGAGGCACTCCACAAGGGGCTGCGCGGCCTCGAGACGGGGCGCGGCGGGTTTGCGAGCCGCGGGCTCGACGACGCTCGCATTCGCGAGAAGCTCCTGACCGCGGATCCCGACCGCATCCTGTACGTCAAGCGGGCGCTCGAGCTGGGCTGGGATCACGAGGACATCCACCGTATGTCCGGGATCGATCACTGGTTCCTGGATCAGATCCAGCAGATCGCCGACGTGAAGGAGCGGATCGTCGCGGACCTCGATCGCGAGACGCTGCGGGAGGCGAAGCGCACCGGGTTCTCCGACGCCCGAATCGCGGAGCTTCGCGGCACGACGGAGGGCGCCGTGCGCGGGCGGCGACTCGCCGAGGGAATCCGGCCCGTCTACAAGCGCGTGGACACGTGCGCCGCCGAATTCGAGTCGCACACGCCCTATCTCTATTCGACCTACGAGGAGGAGTGCGAGGCGAATCCGACCGACCGGAGGAAGGTGCTCATCCTGGGCAGCGGGCCGAACCGGATCGGGCAGGGGATCGAGTTCGACTACTGCTGCTGCCACGGTTCCTTCGCCTTCCGCGAGGAGGGCTTCGAGACGATCATGGTGAACTGCAACCCGGAAACCGTCTCGACCGATTACGACACGTCCGACCGGCTCTACTTCGAGCCGCTTACGTTCGAGGACGTGATGAACGTCATCGAACGCGAGCGCCCCGAGGGCGTCGTGATCCAATTCGGAGGGCAGACGCCGCTCCGGCTCGCGGTGCCGCTCCACGGGGCGGGCGTCAAGATCCTCGGCACGAGCCCGGACGCCGTGGACCTGGCCGAAGACCGCCGGCGCTTCAGCGCGCTCCTCACGGAGCTCGGGATCCCGCAACCCGAGAGCGGCACCGCGACCTCGCTCGAAGAAGCGACGGCCGTGGCGGCGCGCATCGGATATCCCGTGCTGGTGCGCCCATCGTACGTGCTTGGCGGGCGCGCGATGGCGATCGTGTACGACGCCTCGCACCTGGAGGAATACGTTCGGGAGGCCGTGAAGGCCTCGCCGGAGCATCCGATTCTGATCGACCGGTTCCTCGAGGACGCGTACGAGGTGGACGTGGACGCGCTGGCCGACGGCGAACGGGTCGTGATCGGCGGGATCTTGGAGCACATCGAGGAAGCGGGGATCCACAGCGGGGATTCCTCCGCGATCCTGCCGACGTACAAGATCGCGGAGGGCCACCTCGATACAATTCGGGACGCGACCCGGCGGCTGGGGCTCGCCCTGGGCGTGCGCGGGCTCATGAACATCCAGTTCGCGATCAAGGAGGGGGTCGTCTACGTTCTGGAGGTGAATCCCCGCGCCTCACGGACGGTCCCGTTCATCAGCAAGGCAACCGGCGTTCCGCTGGCCAAGGCCGCGGCGCGCATCATGGCGGGCCGGTCACTCGCGGATCAGGGAATCACGAGGGACCTCGTCGTCGACCGGTTCTTCATCAAGATGTCGGTCTTCCCCTTTCTCAAGTTCCCGGGATCGGACATTCTGCTCGGGCCGGAAATGAAGTCGACCGGGGAAGTCATGGGAATTTCCGAGCACTTCGGAATCGCGTTCGCCAAGGCCCTGGCCGCGGCCGGGGCGGAGATCCCGACGTCCGGGACGGCCTTCGTCAGCGTGAACGACCACGACAAGGAAGAGGTCCTTCCGATCGCCTTGGCACTTCACGAGATGGGCTTCCTCATCGTCGCGACGCGGGGCACCGCCGCGTTCCTGAGCGGACGCGGCATTCCCACCGAGATGATCTTCAAGGTGAACGAGGGAAGGCCGCACGTCGTCGATCGAATCCGAGACCGTGGGATCGATCTGATCATCAACACGCCTCTTGGCGAGGCCTCCTTCTACGACGACGGCGCCATCCGAAAAAACGCGATCCTGAACCGGGTGC
>DATEND010000205.1:0-2486 GCA_035275245.1 Candidatus Eiseniibacteriota bacterium | reverse complement strand
CCTGATCGTTGAGCTCCGCGTCGATCTCCACCGTGAGCGGCGCTTCGCCGGCGGGCGAGACGACGATTTTCCACGCGACGGGATAGCGCGCGCGGGTCTTCGGCGACGTCCAGTGCCGAGTGGGCGAGAGCTCGACCTCCGCGGGGCCGACGGCCCGCACGCCGCCACGCGCGTCCACGATCCCGCCGAAGAGATGCGCGGTGCCTCCGTCCGCCCGCCGCATGCGATAGAGCATGAGGGAGCGACCGTCGCCCAGGCGAAGGCCGAACCAGTCCCATCCCACGGCCGACGGGTCCCTCGAGCCGTCGCTCCACTCGTGGTCGAACCACGCGGTTCCGGAAACGGACCGGGCCGTGTCTCCAGGGGAGACGTAGGCGCCCGTCGCGCGAAGCCTCGGGTAGCTCTGGTACCGCGAGTAGGCTCGGCCGTCGGCGCTTTTGTCGGACCGGAATTGCGGCCCCCATCGGACCGGCGTCTCGCGCGGGGGCTTGAGCGTGAGATCGAGCGTTCCCGCCGTGCCGGCCGCCTGGACCCGAATCGTGCCATCCGCGTTACGCCGCATGGTCCAGTCGCGGATCCAGACGTTCAGGTCGGTCGAGTCGGCTCCGGCGAGCGCCACCGCGGTGCGGCCGACCCGCTCGTCGAATCGGAAGAAGCGAGCGCTCAAGTCCGAGATCGCGAAGTGGGCGAAGAGGAGATCTCCCGGACGCCATGCGGAGGAGCCGGGGGACCGGTCCGCGAGCCGGGCGCGGAAGAACGTCACCTGGAAGCCAAGGCGACGCCGCGCCTTGTCCCGAACGATGCCGGTCAGGTACCACCACTCGAGCGTCGCGCCGGGGTGGGCGCCATGCGCGCGCGGAAATTTCTCGGCGTCACGCGCGTTCATCGGATCGAACGGCGGCGTGGCGCTCACCAACGCGCCCGTCGCGATGGCCCCGGCCACGATCGCGAGGAGCGCGAGCGTTATGGCGGCCGCGCGGCTAGCCACGGCTCATCGCCTCCCGCGGCGCAATCCGGGCCGCGCGGCGCGCGGGGGGGAGCGCGGCCAAGAGCGCCGCGACGAACAGGATCAAGGCAAACGTCAGGGTCCGCGCCCACGGGGTCGCGAGCGTGAGCGTCCAGCCGAACGACTCTCGGTTCAGGACGTGGACCAAGACGGCGCTCAGGAGGGATCCGGTCAGCGCCCCGAGAACGAGGCCCGCCAGCGCGAGTAGCGCGCCCTCGACGAGCAGCGCCCGGATGACCTGGCCCCGCGCGGCGCCGATCGCGCGGAGCACGCCGATCGCGCGCGTCCGCTCGAGCACCAAGGCCGCGAGCGTCCCGAGCACCGAGAGGAGCGCGACCAAAGCTGCCACGAGCTCGAGCGCGTCGGTCACGGCGAACGTGCGCCGCATGACGCGGCGCACCTCCTCGCGGATCATCCGCGTGTCGGTGACGCGAACGAGCTCCTCCGGGCCGAGCGCGCGTGCCGCCGCCGCACCGACTTTGTCGCGCGTGAAGCCGGGCGCGACGAAGAGCGCGTACGTGCTCACGAGCGAATCGGCGAAGTCCGCGAGGTAGGTCGACCGGTCCATCACCGCGTATCCGCGATCAGAGGAGTAGTCTCGATAGACGCCGGCGATCTCGTACGCGCGTCTCCCCGACGGCGTGTCGAGCGCGAGCATGGCGCCGGCGCGAAGGCCGCGCCGGCGCGACAATGCCTCCGAGATCAAGACGATGCGCCGTCCCGGCATCCGCTCGAGGATCGGACGCGAATCGCGGCCGTCGATGAGCGGAACGAATCCGTTCCGCGCGAGCACGTTCGTCTCGCCGGCGCCGAGGTAGATCAGCTCGTCTCCAACGGAGAGTTCGCGAATCCGAACCGCGTCGACGTCCGACACACCCGGGACCAGGGCGAGACGCTCGCGCCACGCGCCGGGCATCGTTCCCTCGGCGGGGGAGCCCGCGCGACTCTGCGGCGTGATCCAGAGGTCGGCTCGAAGGGAGGCCTCGGCCCACGCGTCGACGGTCTTCCGAAACGACTCGACCAGCGAGGCCATTCCCCAGACGATGCCGTACGCGAGGAGAAGAGCGGCTACCGAAACGCCGAGGCGACGCCGTGCGGCGAGCGCGGTCGCGTAGGCGATGCGTCCCGACGGCGCCCACACCCGGAGCAGAAGCGGCCGCGCCAGGCGAACCAGGCCGGTGAACGCCGGCGCCGCCACGAGGCAGCCGGCCAGGAGCGCCGCCGCCGCGCCGACGTAGCCCCAAACGTGGAGGCCGGGCACAAATCCGTCCGGGTTTGCGACGAGCCAGAGCGCGAGCAGGGCGGCGGCCGCCGCGATCAGGAGCCGGCGCACCGGAACGCGCGGCGCCGGCGCATCGATCAGCTCGGCGCGCGTGAACTCGAGGGGGCGAACGCGGAGCGCCAGCCGAAGGGGTCCGAACGCGGCGACCGCCGCCGTCACGAGACCAAGACCGACTCCAACCGCCCAGGTCCCGAGATC
>DATEND010000204.1:0-2475 GCA_035275245.1 Candidatus Eiseniibacteriota bacterium | reverse complement strand
GCACGCACAAGCGGCGGCCTGCCTGGGCATGGCCGCGATCTATCTGGAGGCGGGAAGCGGCGCCGCAGTACCGGTCCCCGCCTCGTTGGTCCGTACGGTCGCCCGCGCCGTCCCGATCCCCGTGATCGTCGGCGGCGGCGTCCGACATCCGGCCGAGGCGGCCGCGCTGGCCGCCGCGGGATCCCGATTTCTCGTCACCGGATCGATCCACGAAGCGGGAGCACCGGTCCGGCCGTTCACCGATTCGATCCACGGGGCCGCGGCGCTCGTCTAGGCTCCGACAACAAGGAGGCGTTCGATCAAGGCACTCGTCCTGAGCGGCGGAAAGGGGACCCGGCTTCGGCCCCTCACGCACACCGGCGCCAAGCAGCTCATCCCGGTCGCCAACAAGCCGATCCTGTTCTACGTCCTCGAGGCGATCAAGGACGCCGGCATCGACGACATCGGCATCGTGGTCGGGGACACCGAGGCGGAGATCCGCGCCGCGGTCGGCGGGGGCGAGCGCTTCGGCGCCCGCGTGACCTACATCCGGCAGGACGCGCCGCGCGGGCTGGCGCACGCGGTCAAGGTGAGCCGCGACTACCTCGGCGACGATTCGTTCGTGATGTTCCTCGGCGACAACTTGATCCTGGACGGCATCCGGGAGCTCGTCGCCGAATTCAAGGCGGAGAAGCCGAACAGCGAGATCCTTCTGGCGCGCGTGCCGCGGCCGGAAGAATTCGGCGTCGCCGAGCTGGACGGCGACCGGGTCGTGCGCTTGGTCGAAAAGCCGAAGCAGCCCCGGTCGAACCTGGCTCTGGTCGGCGTCTACATGTTCGATCACACGATCTTCGAAGCGGTGGACGCGATCAAGCCGTCCTTCCGAAACGAGTTCGAGATCACGGACGCCATCCAGTATCTGATCGACCACGGCAAGAGCGTCCGCCACCATGTCATCTCCGGGTGGTGGAAGGACACCGGGAAACTCGAGGACATGCTCGAGGCGAATCGAATGGTGCTCTCGCGCGCGAAGAGGCACTTAAGCTGCGAGTTGGACGCGGAGTCGCGGGCGGAGGGCGAGGTGATCGTGGGAGAGGGAACGGTGATCCGGAACTCGCTCCTCCGAGGGCCGCTGATCGTGGGCCAGCGCTGCGTCATCGAGAACTCGTACGTCGGCCCCTTCACGTCCCTTCACGACGAGGTGCTCCTCAAGAACAGCGAAATCGAGCACTCCATCGTGCTCGAGCGCTGCCAGATCCAGGATATTCCCGTTCGGATCGAGGCGTCCCTGATCGGAAAGGAAGTGCACATCCAGCGCTCCCAGATGAAGCCCACCGCCTACCGCTTCATGCTGGGCGATTCAAGCCTCGTGGACGTTCTCTAGGCCGGCCCGTGCGCATCCTCATCACCGGCGCGAACGGAATCCTGGGACGTGCCCTCCGCGAGCGTTTGGAGCAGGGGAACTCCCTCTACCTTTGGGGACGCGAGGAGGCCGACCTCACGGACGAGGCAGCCACGCGCGCGGCCGCGAAGGGGATCGAATTCGAAGCCGTCATTCACGCGGCCGCCTACACCAAGGTGGACGATGCCGAGCGGGATCCCGATCGGGCGATGTCGGTGAACCGCGACGGGACGCGGCACGTCGCCGCGCTGGCGCGCGAGCGCGGCGCGTCGATGGTGTATGTCAGCACCGACTACGTCTTCGACGGCGCCAAGGGCGCCCCCTACGTGGAGAGCGATCCGACGAACCCCGCGAGCGTCTACGGAAAGACCAAGCTCGCGGGTGAATCGGTGGCGCTCGCTTCCGGCGCGCCCGTCGTCATCGCGCGAACGTCGTGGCTTTTCGGCCCCGGCGGGAAGAACTTCGTCGATACGATCGCCGACCGCCTCGAGCGGGGGGAGCCGCTCCGCGTCGTGAGCGATCAGCGCGGGTCGCCCACGTACGCGCGCGATCTCGCGCACGGCATCGAGCTCCTGCTCCGGCGCGGCGCCGCCGGGATCGTCCACGTGACGAACTCGGGCGACACCACGTGGCATGGGTTCGCGGTCGAGATCGCGCGCTATCTCGGGATCGAGGCCGAGATCGCGCCGATTTCCTCGGACCAGCTGAAGCTGGCCGCGCCGCGGCCGCGCGAATCGATTCTCTCCGGGGCCAGGTTCCGGGAATTGACCGGGGAATCGCTGCCGAAGTGGCAGGATGCGCTCCATCGCTACCTTTCCGGCCGGCGCGCGCGGCAGGGGGAGGTGGCGTGACGCGCGGATCCGGCACGAGCCGGCGCGCACGGCCGCGCGGACGCGGAAGCGCTCGGATCAAGGACGCGTTCACCGAGAGCGTGCGCCTCCTCGCGGCGGTCTACGCGCGGGACGCGGGAGCGATCGAGCGAATGGGCGAGTTGGTTGCCGAGACCGCGAGCCGCGGCGGCGTGGTCTTTTTCGCCGGGAACGGCGGGAGCGCGGCCGAGGCGCAGCACTTCGCGACCGAGCTGGTCTGCCGCT
>DATEND010000203.1:0-2497 GCA_035275245.1 Candidatus Eiseniibacteriota bacterium | reverse complement strand
CAACGAGACCCAGGCCGACGCGCTCGGGATCGAGTACGCGACGAAGGCCGGGTATGATCCGCGCGAGTCGCCCTCCACCTACGCGACCCTGAAGCGGATCGGCGAGAAGGCCGGATCCTCCCTCCCTGGATTTCTTTCGTCCCACCCGGATCCCGGCGACCGTGAGATCCGCACCGGTCAACTCGCGAACGCCGCGGCGGCCAGCGCCCGCCGCCCGCTCGAAATCGGTGCCGTGCCCTATCGGGGCAGGATCGAAGGCCTCGTCTTCGGCGACGATCCGCGGAACGGATACTTCGACACGAACCGGTTCTACCATCCGGAAATGGCCTTCCAGATGATCTTCCCGCTCGGCTGGAAGACCGCCAATCAGCCGTCACAGGTGGTCGCGATGAACGAGGGCGCGGGCGCGGCCATGCAGCTCACGCTCGTCACGAACCGCAACACGAACCTGACCCCGGCGCAGTACGTCGATTCCCTCCGCATCAAAGGCGAAATTTTGGAGACGAGCGGCCGGGCGGAATCGTTCCGGGACTATCCGGCGTGGGTCGGGAGCGTCATTGCGCAGACGGAATCGGGCCGCACGGAGTTCATCGCCGGCTGGGTCCGGATCAAGGGCGGCCAATTCCTGCAAGTTCTGGGACAAACGAAAGGCGGCGTAGCGGGAGATCAGATCTTCGCGTCGATCCGAAGCATCGCGGCCCTGACCGATCCCGCGAAGCTCAACGTGACGCCCGATCTCCTCGCCGTTCGGTCGAACCCCCGCTCGGCCCCGTTCTCCACGGTCTGGGAGTCGTTCGGGACGCTCGCGCTGTCCGTCGAGGACGGCGCCATCCTCAACTCCACGCGGGCAACCGCGACGATGCCGGCGGGAGCGCCGGTCAAGATCGTCAAGAAGGGCACGAAGCCGCGCTAGCGCGATGGCGCCACGGCCCGATCCGGCTCAGTGTCGCGGAATGAGCGCGCTCCATCCGAGAGCGATCCCGGCTGCCACCGCGGCGTCGCGCGGCAGTCGCCCGATCAGGACCGCCATCGTGAACCGGCTCCAGGGCACGGTCACGATTCCCGCCATGAAGCAAATCGCGTCCGCGGGAGAGAACGGAACGAGGAAGAGCGGGATCAGCGCGATCCAGCGCTTCCCCCGAATCAGCGAGTGCGCCTTTTCCAAAGCGCCCTCGCCCACCCACCGCTCCACGAACTCGTGCCCCGCGCTTCGGCCGATCCAGTAGGCCACGGTGGATCCGATCATGGTCCCGATCGACGTGAGAACGGGGCCCCAGATCGGGCCGTAGAGCGCCCCCGCCATGATCGGGACGAACGCACCGGGGATCGGCGCCACCAGGATCTGCGCGATCTGAACGCCCATGAGCGCGACCGGACCCCATGGGCCGGCAGCGCGGACCCACGTTTCGACCCGCTCGCGCGAGACGTGCGGCGCGAGCCAGAGGCAGAGGGCGGTGATGCCGGCGGCCACCACGATCATCGTGAGCCAGAAGAAAAACGGCCGGCGCGAAACGGGGCGATCGTTCATCATCGGACTCTACGGGACTGGACGCCGGACCGAAACCGAAAACCCTCGCGACGGTTTCGCGCGAGCGCGCGGTCGTCTATGCTGTCCTGAAATCCGAGTCGGCTTCTCTCTCACCGGCGCTTTCGCACGCGGCGCCCTTTCCACGGAGTCAAGCGCATGACCGAACGGTACGGGGCACGCTCTACGCTTTCGGTGGACGGGCGCTCCTACGCGATCCACCGGCTGGCCGATGTCGCCGAGGCCGGAATGCCGCTCCACCGCCTTCCCTACTCCTTGAAGATCCTGCTCGAGAATCTGCTCCGCCACCAGGACGGGCGCGTCGTTCGAGCCGAGGACGTCGAGGCCGTGGCCCGATGGAACCCGAAATCGGAGCCCGACCGCGAGATCGCGTTCACGCCCGCCCGAGTGCTCTTGCAAGATTTTACGGGCGTGCCTGCGGTCGTCGATTTGGCGGCGATGCGCGACGCGATGGCGGCGTTGGGCGGCGATCCGGCCAAAATCAATCCGCTCCAGCCGGCGGAGCTCGTGATCGACCACTCCGTCCAGGTCGACGAGTACGGTACGGCGGCGGCGCTATTGATCAACTCCGCGAAGGAATTCGAGCGAAACCGCGAGCGCTACCTCTTCCTCCGGTGGGGACAGCGCGCGCTCCAGAACTTCCGGGTCGTGCCGCCGGCCACCGGCATCGTCCACCAGGTGAACCTCGAGTACCTCGCGCGCGTCGTCTTCGCGGGAGAGGGCGGCTCCGACGCGGCGTATCCGGATACGCTGATCGGCACCGACTCCCACACCACCATGATCAACGGGCTGGGCGTCCTGGGCTGGGGCGTCGGCGGCATCGAAGCGGAGGCCGCGATGCTCGGCCAGCCCGTCTCGATGCTGGTGCCGCAGGTCGTCGGGTTCAAGCTGAGCGGCGCGCTTCGCGAGGGCGCCACCGCCACCGATCTCGTGCTCACGGTGACCGAGATG
>DATEND010000202.1:0-5114 GCA_035275245.1 Candidatus Eiseniibacteriota bacterium | reverse complement strand
CCCCGGGGCGCGACCGGGCCGTCCTCGAGGCGCGCCTCGAACGCACGGCGTGCTTCGCGGAGTCCGTTCCGCTTCGAGCCGAGGTGCGGGATCGGCTCCGCGGTTTCCCGGACCTGGAGCGGACGCTCGGGCTTCTCGGCTCCGGTCGCGCCTCGCCGCGCGACCTGGGCATGCTGCGCGAGGCGCTCCGCCGGTTGCCCGGGTTTCGGCTCGCGCTCTCCGGTCGCCCCGAGCCGCCGCTCCATACGTGGCTCGAGGCGCTCCCCGACGTCTCCGTACTTGCCGGGCGCCTCGAGGAGACGCTCGCCGACGAGCTTCCGCTCTCCGCCACCCAAGGCGGCATCATTCGCGCGGGCTTCGACCCGGAGCTCGACCGGATGCGGGCGGACGCCGGCGACGTGCGCGCGCAGCTTCTCGCCCTGGAGGCCGCGGAGCGGTCGCGCTCCGGAATCCCGAACCTCAAGGTGGGCTACAACCGGGTCTTCGGCTACTACATCGAGGTCACGAACTCGCAGCTCCAGCGCGTGCCCGAGGACTACATCCGAAAGCAGACGCTGACGGGAGCGGAGCGCTTCGTGACGCCCGAGCTCAAACGGATGGAGGAGCGGATCGAGTCGGCCAGCGTGGAGAGCCTGAAGCGCGAGGCGGCGCAGTTCCTTAGGCTGCGGGAGGGCTGCGTCGAGGCGATGGGCGATCTCACGAGAGCCGCGGCGGTCGTGGCGGAGACGGATCTCTATCTCTCGCTGGGGGACGTGGCCGCTCGCGAGCGTTGGACCAGGCCCGTGCTCACCGACGAGCGCGGGCTCGACCTCCGCGAGTCGCGGCACCCGATGGTCGAGCGCTCGCTCGAGCCGGGCGCCTTCGTGCCGAACGATTGCTCGCTCGATCCCGAACGCGAGCAGATATGGCTCATCACCGGACCGAACATGGGCGGCAAGTCAACGTTCCTTCGCCAGGTCGGGATCTGCGTCTATCTCGCCCAGGTCGGCTCGTTCGTGCCCTGTGCCAAGGCGACGATCGGGCTCGTGGATCGCATCTTCACGCGCGTGGGCGCCTCGGACCAGATCGCGCGGGGCGCCTCGACGTTCTTCGTCGAGATGGAGGAGACCGCGGCCATCTTGCGCCAGGCGACCGATCGAAGCCTCGTGCTGCTCGACGAGGTGGGGCGGGGCACGAGCACCTACGACGGGCTCTCCCTCGCGTGGGCGGTCACGGAGGCGCTGCACGAGGGCCCGCGCGCGCGCCCCCGCACGATCTTCGCGACGCACTATCACGAGCTGACGGATCTCGAGGAGCGGCTGCCGCGCCTCAAGAATCGTACGGTGCGCGTCTCGGAACGCGGCCGCGAGATCGTCTTCCTCCACGTGATCGCTCCCGGCCGCGCGGACCGCTCCTACGGCATCCACGTGGCGCAGCTCGCGGGCGTCCCGGAGAGCGTCACGAACCGCGCGCGCGAGATCCTCTTTCAGCTGGAACAGGAGCACGCGAAGACCACCGGCGCCGCACTGGCTGCATCGAGCCCCGCGCCGGACTTCGGTGCGCGCGTCACGGCCGAGGAGCGCGGCGCGCTGCTCGCGGACATCGCCGCCACGCGACTCGAGGGGATGACGCCGATCGACGCGATGAACGCGCTCGCGGCGCTTCGTGAACGGGCGTTGAAGGCCGGGATTCATTGACGGTCACGGGCGAACTCCCTATTCTTTTGGATAATCCCATGACGACTCGCCGCTTCGAACGACCTGCCCGTTTCGTGGCCCTGCTCTCGATCGTCGCCGTCGCCCTCGCTCCGGACGTCTCGAGAGGCGCGGTGCCCCGAATTCCCGCCAATCGCCTCATGCCGATTTCCGAGGTGCGGGAGGGGATGACCGGCGTCGGCTATTCCGTTTTTCAGGGCACCACCATCGATTCGTTCTCCCTGACCATCCTGGGCGTCCTCCGTGGGTTCCGTCCCGGCGCCGACCTCATCATGGCGCGGGCGCAGAGCCCGGTGCTCGACCGCACCGGGGTCCAGGCGGGCATGAGCGGCAGCCCCGTCTACGTGAACGGCAAGCTGGTGGGCGCGGTCTCCTACACTTGGGCGTTCCTCAAGGAGCCCATGGCCGGGATCACGCCGATCGGCGAGATGCTCGACCTCTTGCCCGGGCCGGGCGGGCCCCCTCCTGATCGCGAGGACCGCTTCGGCGAGTTGGGAGCGCCCCTGCCTCCGCGCGCGGAGGCGGCCGGCGGGCAGCCCATCGCCACGCCGCTCTCGCTCTCGGGATTCACGCCCGAAGCGATCCGCTATCTCGATCCGTGGCTCAAGGAGCGCGGGTTCGTCGCGGTGCCGGGCGGCGGTCAAGAGCCGGGCGGGTCGTGCGAGACGCTCGCGCCGGGATCCGCGGTGGGCGTGTCTCTCATGCGCGGCGATCTCTCGGCGGCGGCCATCGGGACCGTGACCTATCGCGACGGGGATCAGGTGCTCGCGTTCGGGCACCCGTTTCTATCGATGGGCTGGGTCGAATTCCCGCTGACCGCCGCCTACATCCACCTGATCATGCCGAGCGCTCAGGTCTCGAACAAGATCGGTTCGCCGACGAAGACGTGCGGCACGCTGGTGGCCGATCGATCGACCGGCGTCGCGGGGCAGATCGGCCCCGCCCCGGAGATGATTCCCGTCTCCGTGGCGATCGAAGGGACCGGCGGGCGCTCGAAGCGATACCACTTCGAGGTCGCGCGCGGGCGATACATCACGCCGTCGCTCGTGAGTGCCGGCGTGGTCAGCTCGATCTCGGAGGCGCTCTTCGACGCGGGCGTGGCGACCGTCAAGTGGGACCTCACCTATTTCATGAACGGCGGGCGCAAGATTCGCGCGGGCGATCGCCTCATCACGGCGTCCCCGCTCTCCGGAGTGGGCGAGGTGGTGGGGCAGACCCTAGGGATCCTTCTCGGCGATCGTTTCCGGCCGTCGCGGCTCGACTCGGCCGCGGTCACGGTTCAGGTGGAGGATGGCGTCGACGACGCGTCCCTGATCGGCATCCGAGTCGCTCCCGCGATGGTGGCTCCCGGCGAATGGGTAGACGTCGAGCTCACGTTCCGCCCGACCGCGAAACCGGTCCAGGTGCGCCGGACGAGAATCCAGGTGCCGCCCGGAACGCCGGAAGGCGAGATCTCCGTGCGGGTGTGCGAGGGCGAGGAGACCGAGCGCTGGGAAATCGCCCGCGCGCCCGAGCGCTATCAACCGGAGACGTTCGAGCAGCTCGCGCGATTGATCGAGCAGAACCGGCGGCTCGATCACTTGTACGTTCAGCTCTACCGCGCCGCTGGGGGCGCGATCGTCGGCGGGCGGGAGATTTCCCAGGCCCCGTCGTCGGTTCTCCAGGTGCTCGGCTCTGCGGGAAAAGCGGGGGAGTCGACGCCGACCAAGGGCGCGACGCTGGCGGAAGTGTCGTTGCCCATGAATCGGATCGTGCACGGATGCGAGAGCGCCACGATCACCGTGGCGGCGGACCGGCGGCGCTGAGCGCCGCGGCCGGCCATTGAGCGGAAAGGAGCCATCTCTGAGGACGACGCAAGGCATCGGTACCGCGGCACTCTTGGCGGCGCTGCTGGCGCCGGGGCCGGCAGCGCGGGCGGTCGAAACCTCCTTCTGGCGTCTCGACGACGCGAGCGAGTTCCTCGCGGGCGAGGAAGTCGTCGGCGTCGCGATCGAGAGCGATGGATACCTGACGCTCGGACCCGCCATGGATTCCGTGGCCACGCGTCTCGAGGGCGTCTCCTACATCTGGTGCCTGGCGCGCGATTCGAAGGGGCGCGTCTGGTTCGGCACGGGTGACAACGGCGGCATCTACCGCTGGTCGAAGGGGGAGAAGGCAAAGCTCGTCTGGAAGACCGGCGCGGGCGAGATCACGTCGATCGTGGTCGACTCGCGGGACAACGTGTACGCGGGATCCGCTCCCGGCGGCACCATCTTCCGCGTCTCGGCCTCGGGCGACACGAGCCGCTATTACGAAACGGGCGAGGAGTCGATCTGGGCGCTGGTCGCGGGCAAGGACGGCGCGATCTACGCCGGCACCGGCTCTCAAGGCAAGGTCTTCCGCGTCACGGGTCCCGGGAAGGCCTCGGTGCTGGCGGAGACGAAGGACGTCAACGTGCTCGCGCTGGCATGGGCCAAGGACGGGGCGCTCCTCGCGGGAACCGCGCCGAAAGGCCTCCTCATCCGAATCGATTCGACCGGGGAGACGCGGGTCCTGTACGACGCCGATTCCGAGGAGCTTCGCGCGATCGGCGTGTTTCCGGACGGAGCCATCGCCGTGGGTACCTCCAAGGGTCAGCCTGGCCGCCCGACGGGAAGCTCCTCGGAGGCGGCACCGCGCGGCGGCGCGGGACGCCGGGCCGGCGCGGGAGAATCGCCGTTCGCCATCGAGGTCACGCCGTCGGGAGGCGGGAAGAGCGGCGTCTTCCTGGTTCAAACGGACGGGAGCGCCCGCCTCCTGTACGCGACGCCCGCCGATTTCGTCTACGCCATCGCCCCGGCAGACAGCCACAGCGTCTGGGTCGCGACCGGAGATCCCGGGGTGATCTTCCGAATCAGCCGGAACAAGAAGTTCGCGCTCTTGGCCGCTCCCGAGCAGCCGCAAATCTTGGCGCTCTTGAAGTCCGGCAACGAAACCTATGCCGCCACCGGGAATCCGGCGGTCCTCTACTCGCTCCCGCCGGGAATGGCGCGCGAGGGAACCTACATCTCGGACCCGCACGACCTGCGCTCGGTCGCGTCGTGGGGAAGGATCTCCGCCGAGGTACGGGGCGGAGACGTCACGATCGCCTCTCGGAGCGGCCTGGGCGAAACGCCCGACGAGGGGTGGAGCGATTGGAGCGGGGAAGCGCCGCTTCGCGACGACACCCCGATCTCGAGCCCGGCGGCCCGCTTTCTCCAGTTCCGGCTCACCCTCAAGCGCAGCGGAGATTCGTCGCCGACGGTCTCGGCGGTGGAGATCGCGTATCGCCAGCGCAACCTTCCGCCCGAGATCGGCAAGATCGAGACGTTCGGACCGGACGTCCCCTTCTTCGAGGGCGGGCCCGAGTATCGCCCGCCGCAGATTTCGCAGTCCTACCCGAACGGACTCAAGGTGGAGTAC
>DATEND010000201.1:0-2867 GCA_035275245.1 Candidatus Eiseniibacteriota bacterium | reverse complement strand
TGGCGCGCCTCTTGAAGCGTCCCGGCGATCGGCCGCGGGCGATCGTGCTCGTGAGCGACGGCGAGAACCTCTCCGGCGATCCGCGATCGGCCCTCGGGTCGGTTCGCGACGCGAGCGCCCGCCTCTTCGTGATCGGCGTTGGATCCCGCGAGGGGACGACCATCCCGGTCGTGGACGAGCGCGGAAAGGTCGTGCGGCAGAAACGCGACCCTGCGGGGAACGTGGTGCTCTCGCGGCTCGACGAGCCGCTCCTTCGCGATCTGGCACGCCGGGGCGGCGGACGGTACGAACGCGCGGACGCGACCGGCCGCGTGGCGCTTCGGATCGCCGACGCGGTGCGCTCGGACGGCGGCTCGGAGACGAGAGGGCAAACCGTGCGCGCCTATGACGAGCGGTTCGGTTGGTTCGCGGCCGCGGCGGGGCTCTTCTTGGTGGCGGAGCGCATCGTTCCGCGCAGGAGAAAGAAATGACGGGGCCGGTTCGATCGCGCGCCAGGCTTCCCGTCGCGCTGTTCCTCGTCTGGTTCGCCGCGACGGGCGTCTTCTATGAATGGGGCGGGCCCGCGAGGCGAGGCGTGCGACAGCTCCGCGAGAAGCGCTACGGCGAAGCGATCGGCTCGCTCGAGGAAGGACGGAAGGAATTGCCGCGTTCCGCGGCGGCGCGGTACGACCAGGGGCTCGCGGCCCGCGCGCTCGGACTTCGAGATTCGGCCCGCGTCGCGTGGGGCGAGGCCGTGACGCTCGACGGGCCTCAGGGCCGCGCGGCGGCCGCGTACAACCTGGGCAACGACGCGATGCGAGCGGGCAAACTCGAGGAGGCGATCGAGTGGTACCGGAACTCGCTCCGCGCGGACTGGAAGAAGGCCGACGCGAAGCGGAATTTGGAGGAAGCGATTCGACGGCTCCGGGAAGCGTCGCCCGCGCCATCGCCGCCGGCGTCCGGCGGGAAGGGTCAAACCGGCCCCTCCGGCGCGGGCCAGGGAGGCGGCGACAACTCGAATCAGAACCAGAACGATCCGCCGGGCGCGCCGCCTCCGACCGCCGAGCGCGAGGCGCCCTCCACGAAGGGCCCGATTCCGAGCCGAGACGACGCGGAGCTCTGGCTCAAGGCGCTCGAGTCGGAACGCCGATCGCAGCGCGCCAAGGAGCAGCGGCGGCAATCGCAAGAGCGGGGTGACCGTGATTGGTGATCGCGCCTCGCGCCTCCCGTCGCGCGCGCTCCTCGCCGCGGCGATCTTTGCCTGCGCCGTCTTCGTTCCGGCCGAGGCGCTCGCCGCCGGGCGCCTGTCGGTCGAGGTCGCGCTCGATCGAAGCACCGCGGCCGTCGGAGAGGACATTCAGGCGACGGTCGTGCTCCGGAGCGACGGCCTCGAGCTCCCGCAATTCGCGTTTCCGACGGTGCCGGGGCTCACGATCGTGCGCATCGCCGATTCGCAGAACTTCTCGTGGATCAACGGCCGGCTCTCGCGATCGACGACCACCCTCTTCCGCATCACGCCGACCGCGCCCGGTCGCTATACGATCCCCTCGATCCGGATCGCCGCGGGGACGGAGCGTGCCGAGTCCTCGCCGATCGCGCTCGAGGTGGGCACGCCCGGCTCCGCCTCGCCACCGCCTGCGGCGGGCGGCGCTCCTGGGACGCCGTCGCCCGTGTGGGGCGATCAGAGCGCTCCCGATCTCTTCGTGCGGCTCGACGTGGATCGCAGGCGCGTCTTCTGGAACCAGCCGCTGATCGCGCGCTACACGTTCTACACGCGGGTGCGTCTGGAACAGGAGGCGCTCTGGGAGATCTCGGAGGCGCCGGGGTTCTGGCGCGAGATCCTGGGGGAGCCTCGCCACCAGCGCGTCCGCGTCGGGGCGTATGAGTATCTGACGACGCAGGTCGTCATGGCCTACTTCCCGACGCGCACCGGCCGCTTGACCATCGGTCCAGGGAAAGTCGAGGCCCGGGTCCTCAAGCGAATCAACGCGCCCGATCCCTGGAGCATCCTGGGCATGCCGGACGTTCGCGCAGAGACGATCCCACTCACCACAGATCGCGCCTCCATCGAAGTTCGCCCGCTTCCGTCCGGCGCACCTCCGGGATTCCGCGGCGCCGTCGGACGGCTTTCGCTCGACGTTCGCGTCGACCGGAAGCTGGCGCACGTCGGAGAGCCGGTCATGGTCACGACACTGATCCGAGGAGAGGGGAATCTCGCCGCGGCGGGCGATCCCGAGGTTCGCGCCACGCTGCCGTTGCGCTCGTATGAAGTGGGCGGAGGGACCACCACCGACCGCCTCGGCGATCGCATCCGCGGCGAACGGCGCCGGGAGGTTGCGTTCGTCCCCGAAGTTCCGGGCTCCTTCGCCATCGAGCCGGTCCGCCTCACGTGGTTCGATCCGTTCGAGGAGCGCTACCGGAGCCAGGTCTCCGACTCCATCCGGGTTACGATCGTGCCCGGCGATTCGACCGATCGCGCGGGCGGGTACGTCGCCGCCGGACCTCCGGCCTCGTTGCGAAGCAGGAAGGGGCCGAGCGGCACGCTCACGCTCGATCCGTCCGTCGGGGCGATCTCGCTCGCGGTGGGATCGGGCGTTGTGTTCCTCGCGGCCTCACTCTGGGTGGCGGCGCGCGAGGACGCGTCGCGCGATCCGCGGCGCCGGCGGAAGGCCGCGCTGAAGCGCATCGTGCTGGCGGCGCGCGAGGCCCGCGCCAAGCACGACGCCTCGGCCGCTTCGAGGATCGCGGCGCTCGTCCCGGAAGCCCTCGGCATTCGATACGACGCGGACACCGATGGCCGATCGCTCGAGGACGCCATCGCGGTCGCGCGCGTCCGGGGCGCCACGCCGGAGGTCGCCGAGGAGGCGCGGCGCCTCGTGGCGGCGCTC
>DATEND010000200.1:0-2526 GCA_035275245.1 Candidatus Eiseniibacteriota bacterium | reverse complement strand
CTTCCCGAATCCGGCCCGCATACCTCTTGGCTTCAATCTCAGGAATGCCGGCGCCGATCAGCCCCCCGATCAGGCCGCCAGTCGCCCCCGCCGCTCCAGCGCCGGCGAGGGCGGCGACTATCGGACCGGCCGCCACAAGTGGTCCGACGCCGGGAATCGCCAGGGCGCCAATTCCGACGAGCCAGCCCAGCACACCACCGACGGCTGCGCCAGTGCCCGCGCCTGTCGCGACCCCTTCTGGTGTCTTCGTGTTGATTTCAGGTGCGAGATCCTTCGTCGTGCGGTCCCGCTCCGGCAGAATCGCGGAGATGTCGCTGTTCCGGAACTCAGCCGCTCGCAACGCCTCCAATGCCTGCTCGAATGAGCTCCTGTCCGCGTAGATGCCGTACGCAACATAGTCTGTAGCCATGACACTTCTCTCCTCGCGGCGGGCATAGCCGTTTTTATCGGTCAAAGGGAAGCCTGCCGAAAAGGCAGCACCAATCGTGCCGAGCAGAGGTCTCTGCTGAGAGATCGGCGCGTGTGCGCACGGCAGGGTTGGACAGTCGATACGTCGTCTTCCAGAAACGGCGGGCCGGCGCCAAGCCTCGGGGCCAACTCTGACGCAACGTGCTGCCCTCTGCCAACTATGTGTTCCTGCGCGGCGGGTGCTGTTATCAACAGTCGGTTATCAAAAAGAGCGTCGCGTATTGCGCGAAATACTGCGGCGAGCGCGACCTCGGTCGTCGTCTCCCGTCAAATCACCGCTGGCGTCACTTCCGCCTCGAACACGCTGCCCCCGCTCGCGCTACGCTCCCAGTGTCCAGGATGACCAGGGGTCCACGGCGCCTCGGTCCAGAAGAACGTGAACCGATCGACGCCGGCCGGAAGCACAGCCTCGTAGCCTCCTCCCGTTAGCGGTGTAAGCGGCACGTTATAAACCGGGTCCCAGCTCCCGTCCGCACGCGCGACGCCGGCGTGAACGTACCCGCCGGCACCCACACGGACGCGAAGGCGACGGCTCGGAGGGAAGTGCTTCCGTTCGAAGGTCCAGAGAACCGTGTCACCGACATCGGGCGGAGATTCTGAAACCTTCGCTCGTCCGGACTCATTCAAGACTTCGCTCGCCGCGACGATCAGGTCGATCGTCCGCAGATACCCGCGATGCAGGTTGATGATGGCTTGCCCCGGCTTCTCGAGCATCGCGTCGCCGACATTGATGACAATGCCCACACTGCCGGCCATCGCGGGGTCGATCCCGCTCGGCGTGGAGGAACGTCCGATGTAGACCACTTTTGCGGGATCGAGCTCCGGAACCGAAGGGTAACGTTTCTCCCTCGAGAGTCTCACCAACGCGTCGAAGCCCTCGGACTTATCCTTGCCGGTGCTCCGGGACACCATTCGATACGCGCCGTCCTGGAAGACGTAGATCTCGTTGCCGCCCGAGAGCACCAGCAGCACGTTGACCAGCGAGCGCGAACGAGGCCCGAGCTCGATGATGAGAGGTCTCAGTAAACGGTAATAAAACCAGTCGAAGGATGCTCCCGTATTGAACACGAGGACGCCGCCCGCGGCGAGATAGTCCGCGAGCACTTCAATCGTGCTGTGCTCGAGGTCGCCTCCGGAAAACGCCGTAAGCATCTCGTCCAGGTCGGTGACGACGACGCACCGGCCCGTCTGCCGGACCGACACGAGGAATTGCTCCAACGCGACGATCTGCGCCGGGGACAGATCTACGAGCGCCTTCTGCATTTCTCCTCGCGACCTCCTCTGGGACTTCGCTGCTCGGAAATACTCCGTGAGCATGTGCCTGAGGTGTGCCTCTCCTTGTTCTTCCCCCCATGCTTCGCCGACCGACTCGTGTGCTAGCCTCACAAACAGTGGTCCTACCTCGACCAGCCGCGCAGGTCCGCCCGGTGTGACCGCCACCCACCCGAAGTCGGTCAAGAGGAGCCCCCCGTTACCGGCACCGTGCTGCCGGCCGACGTCGATCGCAATGTAGGCCCGTTTGAGCCACGAGCCAGGGGCGTACCGGATCTCGCCGTTCTTGCTCGCCGTATGACCGATGATCTGCGGCAGGAGCGTGTCGTGGTACCGATAATGGTCCAACTCGCGGAGGTCGGGCGTGAAAATGCCAGCGGGCTCGTACCCGATCTCACCGGGCAGATGTCGCTCCCTCGTATGGCTCGTCCCAATACGGAAAATCTCGTGCGGCAGGTCGCGAGCCGCGATCCGGTCTCGCTCCACGAGCGCTCGGCGGAACACCTCGTTCACATAGGAGGCGATCTCCTCGGGCCGGCATGCCCCCTGTTCGTGCATTGCGATCTCGACGACGTTCGGAAGGATCCCTCCGTGGACGAACAGCTTGCCTTGGTCGAAATACGCCGCACTGACGACCAAGCCGGGGTGCCGCTCGGGATGCAACGCCGCCTCTCTGATTGTCGGCCAGAGACGGTACCCGAGGGACGTCTCTCCACCCTGACCGCCCTCCCGGTCCATATACAGATCGTGGTTGCCCAACGTCCACACGATCTTCCCCCCGACGCT
>DATEND010000199.1:0-6638 GCA_035275245.1 Candidatus Eiseniibacteriota bacterium | reverse complement strand
GCCCCAGCACGAGTTGTTGTCGGAGGCGCCGGACCCGATTCAGCCGATCGGTCTCTTCGTTCGTGAGTCGGCGAAGCCACGCGGCATGTGCCGTCGCCGATTCTTGCCCGCCGAAGTATAGCTTGAGGAGGAGCTCGTTTCGGGGCGGCGCCGCGCGCGGCGGCACGAGCGTCCAGCGCCGAAGCGCCTCGCGCCCCTTCGCCGTGATGCTGTACACGATGCGCGCTCTCCGACCCGTGCGCCGTTCGGAGCGGTGCCGGACGAGCCCCTTCGCCGCCAGCGCGCGAAGCGCGGGGTAGATCTGGCCGTAGCTCTCGCTCCAGAAGTGCCCCAGGCCCGATGCGGTTTCCTGGCGAATGTCGTAGCCCGACCGCGGCGCGGTTTTGAGCAATCCCAGGATGGCGAAGGGTGTGGATTGTGGTCGGCGCATGTGACGTAAGATATATCTGCAAGATAGGTTGAGCAAGGGCTGCCGTCAAAATTGGCGACATCAACGTTGCCGTATCACATTGATCGTCAATCTACTTACGCCATTTTAGCCACCCATTGACCCCCGCCCGCCCTTCCCGCTATTGTCTCGCATGCCCGACCGCACCGAATCCCGCCCCGTGTCCTCCCCCGTCACCATCTCCGACGACCGCGCGCGCGTCGACCTCGAGCAGCTCGCGGAGCTCTACGACGTCACGTGGTGGGCGAAGGATCGCCCTCCGGATCAGATTCGCCGCGCGCTCGAGTACTCGCACCCGATCCTCACGGCGTGGGAAGGGGACCGGATGGTCGGATTCGCGCGCGTCATCAGCGACCGAACCTATCGCGCGACGATCTGGGACGTGATCGTCCGGCCCGCGCACCAGGGACGCGGGATCGGAGCGGCGCTCGTTCAGGCGGCCATCGATCATCCCGATCTCAAGACTGTCACGCTCTTCATGCTCCTCACCAAGGACCAGCATCGGTTCTACGAGCGGCTCGGTTTCACGACCGACCGCGACATGTCCATGATCTACCGGCGATGAGCCGGCCGCCGGGGCGGAACTCCGAAGGGACTCTCACGCAGGAAAGGAACGAACGCGAATGGAAGGCCTGAAGACCGCGCGCGACGTCGTGAAGTTTTGCGAGGAGCGCGACATCGAGTTGATTCAGCTCTGGTTCGTGGACATTCTGGGGCAGCTCAAGGCGGTGACGATCACGAGCCAAGAGCTCGCCACCGCCCTCGAGGAAGGCGCGGGAATCGACGGGTCATCGGTCGAGGGATTCGCGCGGATCTTCGAGAGCGACCTGATCGCGATGCCGGACGTGAGCACGTTCCAGCTCCTGCCGTGGAAGGTGAACGAGCAACCGGTCGCGCGGCTCATCTGCGACATTCTGAATCCGGACGGCTCGCCCTATCCCGGCGACACGCGCGGCGTCCTCCGGCGGATCGTGAAGAAGCTCGAGAAGCAGGGTCTGACCGCCTACATGGGCCCGGAGCTCGAGTACTTCTACTTCAAGAGCCAGAAGGACCGGACCCTCCTCGACGCCGCCGGCTATTTCGATCAGGTTCCCGACGACATCGGCACCGAGCTTCGCGGGCGCACCGTCGAGGCGCTCCAGGGAATGGAGATCGCGGTCGAGGCGGCGCATCACGAGGTGGCGCACAGCCAGCACGAGATCGACCTGCGCTACGCCGAAGCGCTCAAGATGGCGGACCAGACGATCACGTATCGCTACGTCGTGAAGGAGATCGCGCGCCAGGGCGGCTACTACGCCACGTTCATGCCGAAGCCGGTGTTCGGCCAGAACGGAAGCGGCATGCACGTCCATCAGTCGCTCTTCAAGGCGGGCAAGAACGTCTTCCATGACGCGAAGGACAAGAACCACCTCTCGAAGACGGCGCGCTCCTACATGGCGGGCCTTCTCCACCACATGCGGGAAATCGCTTCCATCACGAACCAATGGGTCAACTCGTACAAGCGGTTGGTGCCGGGCTTCGAGGCGCCGGTGTACGTGGCCTGGGCGCAGCGGAACCGGTCGGCCCTGATCCGGGTTCCGGTCTACAAGCCCGGGAAGGAGAAGGCGACGCGGGTCGAGCTGCGTTGTCCGGATCCGGCCTGCAACCCCTACCTCGCGTTTTCGGTGATGCTGGCCGCCGGGATGAAGGGGATCGCGGACGCCTCGACGCTCCGCCCGCCGGTGGAAGAGGACATCTACGAGATGAACGCAGAGGAGCGGAAGAAGCACGGGATCGACAGCCTTCCGGGAAGCTTGATGGAAGCCGTCGACCTGACGGCGGGGTCGAAGCTGGTGCGGGATGCCCTGGGCGAGCACGTTTTTGAGAAATTCATCGAAAACAAACGGATTGAGTGGGACAATTACCGCACGTATGTCACCGACTACGAACTCAACGAATACTACCCGATTCTCTAGGGTCAGGAACGGCGGCCGAGCCCGCGCCCTTCGGGGCGCGGCGCTCGCGCTTGCCGCGCTGTCCCTCGCGGTTCTCCTCCCGCTCTCCGGCTGCGGAGGCAAGGAAGAGCCGGGCATTGGCGCCAAGTTCGACCTCGGAAAGCCGGCCCCCGACTTCGACCTTCCCGATCTCGACGGCAACAAGGTCGAGCTCTCCTCGATGAAGGGGAAGGTGCTGATCCTCGACTTCTGGGCCACCTGGTGCCCACCCTGCAAGGAAGAGGTGCCGCATCTCGTCCGCCTCCAATCGAAATATCGCGACCAGGGGCTCCAGATCGTCGGCCTCTCGCTCGACGCGGGCGGCGCGAGCGTCGTGAAGCCCTTCGCCGAAGAGCACGACGTGAACTACACGATGCTGATCGCCACCGACGAGACGGCGAAGGCGTACGGCGGGGTCGCGATGATTCCCACGACGTTCGTCGTCGACCGAAGCGGCATCGTCGTGAAGCGGTTCATCGGCTACACGGCGCCCGAAGCCTTCGAAGAGGCGATCCTTCCGCTGTTGGCGACGGCGTCATTGGGACCGTCCTCCTAGCGCCCCCGTCCCGCCGACGGCAATCGACGAATGTTCGAAACGCAACTCCCCGAAGTCTCGTTGATCGCGGCCTTCCTGGCCGGGGTCGTCTCGTTCGTCTCCCCCTGCGTGCTCCCGCTCGTGCCCTCGTACGTTACCTTCATCACCGGGGTGTCCTTCGACGAGCTGACCTCGGGGCAGCAGACCGCGCGGATCCGGCGGCTCACGATCATCCACTCGCTCGCGTTCATCGTCGGCTTCTCGATCGTGTTCATCTCGCTCGGCGCCACGGCCACCGCCACCGGCCAGTTCCTTCGCGATCATCAAGATTCGCTCCGGATCGGGGGCGGCATCCTCATCATCCTCTTCGGGATCTACCTGACCGGGATCATTCCGATTCCCGCGCTCTCGCGGGAGCGTAAGTTCCAGCTCACCCGAAAGCCGCTCGGGATCCTCGGCTCCGTTCTCGTCGGCATCACGTTCGCCGCGGGGTGGACGCCCTGCATCGGACCGATCCTTGGATCCATCCTTCTTTACGCGAGCACGGCGAAGACCGTCGGGACGGGCGTCCTGCTCCTGAGCGTCTACTCGCTCGGGCTCGGCGTTCCGTTCTTCCTCGCGTCCCTCGGCATGAATTCCTTCCTGGCCGCATCGAGCCGCCTTAGGCGTTCACTTCGCACGATCGAAGTGGTGAGCGGCGTCATCCTCATTGCATTCGGCATCGCGCTCGTCACGAATGTGTTCGAGCACTTCGTCGGATTCCTCGCCCGCTACCTTCCGGCTCTCGGATAGCGCTCCCGCGCTAAACATTCGCGATCCTCGCTCCGATCCTTCTCTCCACGGGGGGACAGGGAGGGGACCTTCGCGTAGGTATGAATTCCGAGACGTCCGACTACTCCCCCGCGGAGCGCGCAACGGCGCTCCGGCAGACGAGGCGATGGCGACCAAGACCCGAGCACTCAAACAAGGAAGCGTTGCCGCGCCAGCACCGTCCGGCCTTCCGAGCGCGCACGCGCTCCTGACGGGCCTGAACGACGTGGCCCGCTCCCTGGTCCCGCTCCAAGCGACCGACTCGTCGCTCCATCAGGTCGCGGAGGGAGCGCGGCGGCTTCTCACCGCCGACGGCATCGCGATTCTCTCTCGCTCCCATCCGGGCGAATGCGTGTTCCGGTATGCGGACGGGGCGCTCGCGGAGTGGAACGGGTTCTCGCTGTCGGGCGAATCCTCCGAGCTTCTCGAGGCGCTCTTCCTAGTCGACAACGTGAACGTGTTCCACCGGAAGCAACGCTCCCCCTGGACGCGCGAGTTCCTATTCACGGATGACATGGAGTGGGGCGCGATCGCGCCGATTCGGGCGCACGGCGAGAATCTCGGCGCGCTTCTCATCAATCACGGGTCTCCGCTCCGATTCCGTACCGAGCACGCCGCGGGGCTTCAAACGCTGGCGACCCTCGCGGGGGTGGCGATCCTCGAGGATCGCTATCGCGCTCATCTCGAGGACCTCTTCATGAGCGTGATCGTCTCCCTGACGATGGCGCTCGAAGCGAAGGATCCCTACACCGAGGGCCATTCGGTACGGGTGGCGGCCTACAGCGAGGCGATCGGAAAACAGCTCGGATTGCCCGCGCGGACGCTCGACATGATTCACCGCTCCTGCCTCGTCCACGACATCGGCAAGATCGCGGTCGACGAGACGATCTTGCGGAAGGGCAGCCAGCTATCAACCGGCGAGCGCGAGAAGATGGACATGCATCCTTTGATCGGCGAGAGCATCCTACGCCCGATCGCGCTCCTCCACCCGCTTCTGCCGGGTGTCCGAAGCCATCACGAACATTTCGACGGCAGCGGCTATCCGGATGGGCTCACGGGGGAGACGATTCCCATCGAAGCGCGCGTGATGGCGGTGGCCGACGCGTTCGACGCGATGACGTCCAACCGGCCGTATCGGCCGGCGATGCCCGAGGACGAAGCGCGGCAGGAGCTGCGGCGGCACGCGGGCACGCATTTCGACCCGCGGGTGGTGGCGGCGTTCGAGGAGATTTATCCAGCCGTCAAGCGCACGCTGGAGCACATGCGCCCGAGAACGGCCGAGGTCGACGTCCCTAAGTAGCGCGGGACTTCCAGAGGCGGACGCGCGTTCCGTGGTCCGGCCGGGTCTCGAACTTCACGTCGTCCACGAGCGAGCGCATCAAGTAGAGCCCCCGCCCATGGGGGTTCAGGAGCGCCGTGGAATCCGTGGGGTCCTGCACGCGCTCCGGATCGAACCCGGACCCGTGATCCTCCACCTCCACCAGCACGCCGCTCGGTTCGACCGAGAAGTCGAACGTCACCGCTTTGTCCTCCGCGAAGACGTTCCCGTGCTGGATGGCGTTCGTTCCCGCCTCGATGACCGCGATCTGAAGGGCGCCGGTGAATTCTTCGTCCAGTTCGTGTTGACGGGCCAGCCCCTCGATCAAGGCGTGGACCAGGGCCAGAAGCTCCAGGCGACTCCCGATGGTGAGGCGGATCGGGGCGCTGGCTTCGGAGTCAGGGATCATGGCGGGCGCGCCCATAGGCTAGAGACTGTAACAAATCCGCATGGCGACAGTGGATATTGGTCATTGGGCCTTGAGCGCCACGAGGGTGATGTCGTCGGCCTGCTCGGCCCCGCCCGTGAAGCTGGAAACGTCCGCCGCCACCGCCTGGATCAATTCCTCGGCGTTGAGACTCCGTGGCAATGACTTCGCCAGGCGCACCAGCCGATCCTCGCCGTAGTCCTCGCCTACCATGTTCCGCGCGTCCGTGATCCCGTCCGTATAGAGGAGGAGCGAATCGCCCGCCTCGAGTCGCGTCGAGACCTCGCCGTAGAGGAACGCCGGCGCGATGCCGAGCGGAATCCCTCCGTCCTCGAGCGGGCGGCAGCCGCCCGCCGCCGGCAGGAGCAGCGGGAAGTTGTGTCCGGCATTGGCGAACGAGATCTCGAGCTCGTCGCCCCCGACGCGCGCGAGGAAGCACGTGGCGAACCGGTCCTCCGGGGTGGCGTCGTAGACGAGGCGGTTCAAGAGGCACATCATTTCGCCGACCGGCTTTCGATCCTGCGACTGCGTGCGGACCGACGCCTGCACCATCGAGGCGAGGAGCGCCGCCGGCACGCCCTTCCCGGCGACGTCCGCGATGACGACCAGATGCCGCCCGTCCCCCGCGTCCATCAGGTCGTAATAGTCGCCCCCGACCTCGCGCGACTGCACGTTGAGTCCGGCCAGATCGAGCCGGTTCGTTCGCGGCAGTAGCCGGGGAAGGAACTGCCGCTGGATCCGCCGGGCCACCGCGAGCTCCTCCTCGAGAATCCCCTTGGCGAGGTTCTCGCGGTAGAGGAGCGCGTTCTTGATGGCGACGCTCGTCTGATTCGTGAGCGTTTGGAGCAGCGAGACCTCCTCCGGCGTGTAGCGCGTCTCGGTGATCTTTCGACCGAGCGCGACCACGCCCAGGAACTCGCCGCCGTGGCGAAGCGGCAGGAGCAAGAAGGGCTGCGTGCGAAGGAGCGGCTCGACCGTCGCGGTGAGCCCTCGCTCCTCGGCCAGCGGTGCCGCCTCCTGGCGCCGGACGAGGTCCGTGCCCTCGAGGAAGCGCGCCAGCGCCTCGCGGGGAATCGACGCGATCGTGTCGAGGTCTACGCCGCCCCCGAATCCCCGCACGACGGTGG
>DATEND010000198.1:0-2483 GCA_035275245.1 Candidatus Eiseniibacteriota bacterium | reverse complement strand
TCGCGCGCCACGGGCTGGACCCAGCCGCTCACGGGCGATGGCGCCGTCTACGTGGTCCTCGTCGAGGAGCGCACCACGCCGACCGAAGAGGAGTTCCGCGCGAAGGAGCAGCAGGTCCGCGAATCGCTGCTGAACGAGCGGCGACAGGCGCTCTACACGGAATGGATGCAGGACGTTCGCCGGAAGGCGAAGATCAAGGATTATCGGGAGAACTACTTCGACGCTTGATCCGGGCCGGGGCGGCCCGTGGATGTTGAGGCCGGGTCGGCGGTCATCGCCGGCCCGGCATTTTCTTTGGCGGGGACGGAGGGGCGGCGGAGCGGAGCGGCGCCTAGGACTTCCGGTCTTCCGACGAACCCTCGCGGGTCGCGGGCTTGTCGCTCACGTTGAGCTCGGTCTCGACGTCGCGCATCCCCTTCTTGAACTCCTGAATTCCCCGCCCGATCCCACGGCCGATCTCCGGAATCCGCTTCGCTCCGAAAATCAAGAGCACGATCAGGAAGAGCCAGAAGAGCTCCTGGGGTCCAATGTTGAACATGGTCTTCGATCCGCCTCTCCGAGCCCGATGGGCTCCGTGGTGGTTACGGCGACTGGGTCCAGCGCCGCGCGTCCCGGCCCACGATAACCGTGACGTCGATCATCTCCTGCGAAGATATCTGCTGAATCACGTGGCTCGTGCCCAAATATTCCGCCACGACCTTGCCCGGTTCCGGCGCTTCCGTCCGGCTCACCACCAGGGTGGTCCGATAGTCGGCACGGTCCGCGTTGCTCACTTCCAGCACGTCGAATCCGCCGTCTCTCAGGTACGAGGCCAACTCGCCCGCGAGCCCGGCGCGCCCGCTGCCGTTCAGGAGCTCGATCCGAATCGGTTCCTTCGGCCGGCCGCCTGCCGCGCGCGGGCCGACCCGCAAGGCGATCGAGACCGCGCACGCGGCGATCAAAATGAAGAAGACGGCGATCGCCACGTCGAGCGCCGACGATCCTGCCCGAGCCTTCTTCGCCATCGCTCCCCCGGTCCCGTCAGCGCGATGACCGCGACTTCGTCGCGTCGAGTGCGCGCTTCAGCCGCCGGTACGTCCGGTCGAGCGACTCGGGGAGCACCTTCGTCCCGCCGGTCACCGGCATGAAATTCGTGTCCCCGTTCCAGCGCGGCACGACGTGCCAGTGCAGGTGCCCCAGCACGCCCGCTCCGGCCGGGCGGCCCATGTTGACGCCGAGGTTGAACCCGTGGGGCCGGTATTCCTTCCGGATCGCCCGCTCCACGCGGCCCAACCAGGCGGTCAGGTCCACCGCCTCCTCGGAGGTAACCCCCGAGATCGCCGCGACGTGGCGGCGCGGCGCGACCATGACGTGCCCTACATTGTAAGGGTAGAGGTTCAACATGACGAGGGAGAGCGGCGATTCGGCCAGGAGCAGATTGCCCGCAGCCGGCCGCTTCTTGCCGAAAGCGCAGAAGAGACAAGGGGCCTTGGGTTTGGGGGCGGACCGTCCGGCACCCCGCCGGGCGCCTTTCGACGGTTTCGAGGCGCCGGCCACGTAGGCCATTCGCCAGGCAGCCCAGATCCGGTCCATCTCAGCCCTCTCCCCAGGCCTGCAGCGTTTCCTCGACCATCCGGAGTTGCTCGGGCGTGTTGACCCCGAAGCACTCCCGGGAATCGGCCGCCAGCTCCACGCCGACGCGCAATCCCTTCTCCTTCATGAGCGCGAGCGTGTCGGTCAGGTAGTACTCCTTCTGGCTGTTCTCGGAACTCAGGCGAGAGAGCGCGTCACGAAGCGGCTCCTTGCTGAAACAATAGATGCCCGAGTTCACCTCCGACACCTTTCGCTCGGCCGGAAGGGCGTCCTTCTCCTCGACGATCTTCACGAATTCGCCCCGATGCGACTTGATCACCCGGCCGTATCCGGTCGGGTCGTCGAGCAGCGCGGAGAGAAAGGTCGCGCCGTTCAGCTCTCCCGCGTGCCGCTCGAGCAGCCGTTTGAGCGAGACGGTGCGAACGAGCGGCATGTCCCCCGCCAGCACCATCACGATCCCGGCGCCCGGCTGCACCTCGTCCCACGCCACCTGAACCGCGTGGCCCGTTCCGAGCTGGGGAACCTGGGTGACGAACTGGACGGTTCGATCCTTGAGCGCAGCGCGAACCAGCTCCTCCTTGTGCCCGACGACGATCACGACGCGGTCGGGCCGAAGCGGCTTGAGCTGGTCCAGCACGTGAACGACGAGCGGCTTCCCCAGAGCCGGATGAAGCACCTTGGGAAGGTCGGAATTCATTCGCTTGCCCATCCCCGCCGCTAGAATCAGCGCGGTGAAGGGCGGCGTGGCATTGGGAGCGATCAGGCACGGCCTCCGGGGGTAATGAAGCGATTGTCGATGAGCCGCGTCCGGCCGATCCGGATCGCCGCGATCAGGAGGCTTCGGCGTTCGAGCCGCCGGACCGGCAGAAAGGTCTTCGGATCCACGATCGCAAGATAGTCCACGGCCTCGG
>DATEND010000197.1:0-5007 GCA_035275245.1 Candidatus Eiseniibacteriota bacterium | reverse complement strand
CGTGCGCGTCCGCCGGTCCAAGAGCGGTCGTGTCTATTCTACTACGGTTGCACGGCGCTATAATGCGCCGGTTACCACCCAGGTTCCCGGGCCGCCCGGGCGCCGGGATCCACGTCCACGCAACAAATGGAGGGAGCCGTGATCGAGATACGGGATCGTCGGACCGGCGCCGTCGTCCGGCGCGTGGATGGAACGGCGCTCGCGGGCGCGGATTTGAGCGGGCGCCTGGCGCCCTTCGCCGATCTTGCGGCCATGGATCTGAGCGGCGCGATGCTTCGGACCGCGGACATCTGCCAGAGCGACGGCCGAAAGACGCGGGTCGATGGCGCCGACCTCTCGAGCGCCGACTTGAGCGGGGGGAACTGGGAGGGAGCGTCGTTCCGCGGGGCGCTCCTCTACGACGCGAAGATGCTGGGGATGCCGCTCATGGGGTGCGGCTTTCAGGGCGCCCGGGCGAGCGGCGTCTCGTTTCAGTTCTCCTGTCTGGCCGGCGCGGACCTGACAGGGGCCGACCTACGGCGTTGCGAGTTTTTCCAGTGCTCGCTGGCCGGGGCGCGCCTCGTGGGATGCGACTTGGCCGACTCGATTCTTCGCCAGGCGGACTTGTCCGAATGTGACCTCACCGGCTGCACGCTGGCGGGAGCGAATTTGACCGGCGCCAAACTGCGCGGGGCCACGCTCCGAGACTGCGACCTCTCCGCGACGAATCTCTCGGACGCCGACCTGGCCGGGGCCGACTTGACAGGCGCCATAACCCTCAAGACGATCTTCTCCGGCTGCCGGAATCTCTGGGAAGCCAAGGGTCTCGAGGATGTCTCGCACGCGGCGCCGTCACGCATCGACTTGGCGACCCTTCGTGCGAATTGGCAGCGGCTCCCCGAGGTGTTCCTGGAGGGCGTGGGGCTGGCGAAGGGGGAAATCGCGGCGCTGCGCGCGGCCTGGGCCGCCTAGCCGCCCTTCTCCTCCTTGAACTGGGCGATCGACTTCGAGATCTTGGCGATCAAGTCCTCCGGCGCCCTTACGCGGCGAAGTTTCGCCTTGAGATCCAGGAGCACCTTTCCTTCGAAATTGTACTCGCGGGCACACACCTCGCATGTCTCAAGGTGCTCCCTCACCCGTATCATCTCCTGAGCGGTCAATTCACGGTCAAGGTAGTCGTCGAGGCGCCGGAGCGTCTCCTCGCACGTCAAGCGGTTGATCGAACTCATGGTGCGTTCTCCTCGGCGAGGGCCGCGACGATCCCCCGCTCCTCCGCGACGTGCCACAGGGCTTTTTGAAGCATCTTCCGGCCGCGATGAAGCCGCGAGCGGACGGTGCCGACGGGTTTTCCCAAGATCTGGGCGATTTCCTCGTAACTAAAGTCTTCGATGAAGTACAGGGCCGCGACGACTCGGAATTCTTCCGGCAATCCGGAGATTGCCTGCTGGACGTGCTCCACCTCCATCTTGCCCATAATGCTCTCGGCCGGATCTTGGTTCCCGGCATGGAGCCCGATCATGCTGGTCTGGACGTAGAGGTAGCAGTCCGGCGCGTCCTCCAAGTCGACTAACTGGGGCTCCCGCTTCTTCTTCCGGTACTTGTAATAGAACAGGTTCGTCAGGATCTTAAAGAACCAGGCCTTGAATTTGGTTCCGGGCTGGAATTGGTGGAAGTGCTTGTACGCCTGGAGCGCAGCCTCTTGGACCAGGTCTTCGGCGTCGTGGCTGTTCCGGCACATGTGGAACGCGGCGCCGTAGGCCGGCTCAAGAACCGGAACGAGAAGCTCGTTGAAGGCAGTTCCTGCGTCGGTTTTGCTCAACTTCTCAGCCATCGAGTGAACCTATCAGGGCGCCGCCGGGGCGTCAAACCGTCCGGCGAGGGGTCCCTTTCGTTGGGCGACACAGGCGTCCGCCGCTCAACCGGGAACCCGCTTCCCGGTTCCCGCATTCCATCTGGCATGAGCCCTTCCGCAAGCCCATCCACGCCGCATCGAGTCGTCATTCTTGGCGGCGGGTTCGCCGGCGTCTACACCGCCCTCGAGCTGGAGCGGGCCCTTAGGCACGAGCCGGACCTCGAAGTGGTTCTCGTGAACAGCGAGAACTTCTTCCTCTTCACGCCGATGCTGCACGAGGTGGCCGCCAGTGACCTCGACCTCACGCACATCGTGAACCCGATCCGGAAACTCCTACGCAGGGTTCGGTTCTTCAACGGCGCCGTCGAGGAGATCGATTTCGCTTCACGCACGGTTAGCGTCTCGCACGGTTCATCGCATCACCATCACACGATCTCCTACGACCAACTCGTCTTGGCGCTCGGGTCCGTGACGAATTTCTATGGGCTCCCCGGGCTGGAAGAGCGCGCCGTGACCATGAAGACTCTTGGGGACGCGATCCACCTTCGCAATCAATTGATCGCGAACCTCGAGGAGGCGGACTTCGAGTGCTGCGCGCACGTGCGGGAGCCGCTCCTCACGATCGTCGTTGCGGGCGGTGGCTTTGCCGGTGTCGAGACCATCGCGGGCGTGAACGACTTTCTACGCGAGGCTGTGAAGCTCTACGGGAATCTGCACGAGAAGGATCTTCGCGTCGTTCTCGTGCACTCCGGGCCGGCGATCCTTCCGGAGTTGGGCCCGGACTTGGGCGGCTATGCGGAGCGCAAACTCACGGAACGAGGCGTCGAGATTCGGACGAACACGCGGGTTGCCGGCGTCTCCGACGACGGCGTCCTGCTCGGCGACGGGTCGCTGGTCCGCTCGCACACGGTCGTCTGGACCGCGGGGACGTCGCCGCACCCGCTCATCGCCGGGCTCCCTTGTTTGAAGGACCGCGGGAGGATTCGCGTCAACGAATTCTGCGAGGTGCCCGAGTGGCCCGGTGTTTGGGCGCTGGGTGACTGCGCGTCGATCCCAGCTCCGGGAGAAGGGCAGACGTTCCCGCCCACGGCGCAGCACGCGATTCGCGAGGCCGCGGTCGTCGCTCGGAACCTCCTCGCGGGGCGGCGTGGAGTGGGGAAGAAGGCATTCCGTTTTCGGGGCCTCGGCCAACTTGCCGCGATCGGGCGAAGGACCGGCGTTGCCCGGATTGGGGGAATCCAGTTCTCGGGCTTCGCCGCCTGGTGGCTCTGGCGAACCATCTACTTGAGCAAGCTGCCACGCCTCGAGAAGAAGCTGCGCGTGATGCTCGATTGGACCCTGGACATCATTTTCTCGAAGGATTTGGTCCAGTTCATGACGTTACGCGCCAGGACCGTGTCCCACGTGGAGGGCACCGCTCCGGCGTTGCCGGGTCCGGTCGACCGCGCCTTGGTCGAGGGGCCAGGGGTCGCCGGATCCGGGCGGGCCTCCTCGCGCTAGCCCTTCTTCTCCTCCGCCACTTTCTTGGGGGCCTGCTCCGGCTCCGGCTTGCAGACGTCGCAACCCTTGTCGAAGACCACGCGCCACTTCCCGTCGGTCTCGAGCCGCCAGATGGTGGTGAACGTGCCAATAAGTTCGCCCTTCGGATCGCGCACGGGGCCGCTCGTCAGGCCAAGGTTCCCGGAAGGAAGGACTTCGGCGGTCTCCGGGTCCCAGGAAAAGGGGGCCTCTCCTCCCTCGAAGAATCGCTTCCACGCCGTGACGACGGCCTCCCGGCCGCGAATGGGCCCTTTCCCGCCGAAGAAGAGCCCCTCCTCCGCGATGTAGCCCGCGAACGCCTGGATGTCCCGGTCGGCCATGGTCTTCGCGAAGGCGCGCTCGGCTGCCTTCACTTCCGCGGCCAGGTCGCGATCCGCCGCGCCGACCGGGCCGGCGCCGAGGGCGAAAACGGCCGCAACCGCCGCAAATATGAGTCGTTTCATCTGTATCCTCCCCAATTCGTCGATGCCGGCTTCGACCGGGTAGTATATCCTTTACGTCGCCCTACCGGCCGGTGTCTGAGAACGATCGTCTCGGGAGACAAAAGGATGACCCCCTCCAGCGTCCGGAAGCCCTTCCTTCCGATGCACCTGTCGTGATTCGCGCCCTCGTCGCGGACGACCACGCGGTCGTGCGCCGCGGACTTAAAGATTTGCTCGGCGAGTCGGGCGACATCGTGGTCCATGGCGAGGCCGCGAGCGGCGAGGAGTTGATCGCGCGAATCAACGAAGGTACGTGGGACGTGGTCGTCCTCGACCTCAATCTCCCCGATCGAAACGGGCTGGATCTCCTCGTCGAGCTGAAGCGCCTTCGCCCCGACCTTCCCGTGCTCATCCTAACGATCTGCGCCGAGGAGCAATTCGCCGTGCGCGCGCTACGTGCCGGGGCCGCGGGGTACGTGACCAAGGAGACCGCTCCGGATGAGTTGGTCCGCGCCGTGCGGAAGGTAGTCGGGAGAGGTCGTTACGTCAGCCCGGCCGTCGCCGAGCGGCTGGCCCTTTGGGTCGACTCGGGCGCGGAGAAGCCGCTCCACGAGACCCTGTCGGCCCGCGAATTCCAGATATTCCGCCTGCTCGCGTCGGGGCGTTCCGTCAGCCGCGCCGCTGACGAGGTGAGCCTAAGCGTGAAGACCGTAAGCACCTACCGGACTCGAATCCTCGAGAAAATGAACCTCAAGTCGAACGCGGAGCTGACGCTCTACGCGGTCCGGAATCGGCTGATCGAATAGCTCTCCGCAGCGCCCCCGCCTTACGCCCCGGCCTTGAAATGTAGGCCAACGTCCTACGTACGTTTCAGACGCCCGCCGATACTCGCGACTTCGCCATCCGCGTATAGTTCCGTTTCGTAGTGGGGGCATGGCAACACGTCGACTTTGAGACGCCGGAGGTGGACTTGGCTCGCCTGCCCAACCGAACTTTTTCCGACCCCCCGACTGAAGTCAGGCTCTCCCCGGCTTCAGGCACGACATCGGACAAGTGGCTGCGTCCCCTCCGGCGCATTTCCTTTTCTGAAGTGAGGGCAGACCGAGAACGTGCGCGCGGGATTCCCGCGCGCTAGGCATCCCCACCGCGGCTTTCGATTCCGATCAGGAACCCGACGCCTCACAACGGGATCGGCCGCGGTGGTTTAGGGCGCGA
>DATEND010000196.1:0-4732 GCA_035275245.1 Candidatus Eiseniibacteriota bacterium | reverse complement strand
ATCGCCCCGCTCGACGAGCCGATAACGACACATCCGGAAGCCATCGCTTCGATCAAGACTCGCCCAAACTGCTCTCGGAGTTGGGGCGTCGTTCGCGACGGCAGCACGAGCACGTCCATCGCCCGAAGGACGTCCGGCACTTGGCCATGTGGCACGGACGGCAGAAAGTGCACGCGGGCGCCGAGACCGAGCGAAGAGGCGAGGGCGACAAGGCTGGGTTTGGCAGGCCCGTCCCCCACGATCGCGAGCGTCGGCGGTCTAGCCCCCTCCGGCGCGGGAAGTGCCGCGAACGCGCGGAGCAGCGTGTCGACTCCCTTCTGCTCGGTGAGCCGCCCGAGATAGCCGATCACGGGAGGTACGTGCCCGTAGCGGGGTGCAGCCTTCCCGCCATCGTCGTGTCGCTCCGGGTAGTCGGCAAGATCGAGGCCGTGCGGAATCACCTCGATCGGCCCCCGGTAGCCCTTGGCGCGCAGAACGTCTTTCACTTCCTGGCTCACCGCGGTGCCCGCGACGCACTGCCGGTGGGCGTAACGCTCGACGCGGGCGTAGAACCACGACGGGCGGTACGCATAATGGAAGTCCCGGCTCAAGTTGTCGGACGAGAAAAAGATCGCCTTCGCGAGCGGTGCGTGTCTGCGCCGAAACCAAAGTGCTTGCAGCGCGATCAGGCTGAACGGCTCCTCCCACAGATGCAAGATGTCCGGTCGAACTCTGCGGATCGCGCTCGACAGTCCCGTGAGGAAAAATCCGCGGTTCTCGTATCCCGGCCAGACGACGGCGCCGGTTTGAAGCGAGTACCCGTCGGTCTGAATTGGGGTTGGAGCGTTGAGGCGAATCTCGGTGTAGTTCTCGATCCACCGGTTGGGCGCAAATACAGTGAGTTCCACCCCCGGTCGGGCCGCAAGGGCAGCGAATTTTCTGCGGAACGGCGCCACGCCGGCCGTGTGGTCCACGGCAAGGACGCGGATCGGTCGCGACTCCGGCGGTTCGTTCACGGCACAGATTTTTCGCGGCGGCCGTCCAGAGCCCCGATGACCCCGATCGCCACCCAAAACGGGACCGTGACCTTGTCCTCGACGAGATATGCGTTGAACAGTCCGTTGATGAGATACGTGCCAAGGCCGGCCAGCGCCGCCAGCGCGAGGATGCGCTCGTCCGGGTTGGGGAGACTTCGAAAGGCGCGGAGGGCGACCCACGCCACAATCGCAAGGAACCAGAGGGCGGTGAGGAGCCCCGGCACGCCCATTTCGCTGAGTATCTTCAGCGGCTCGCTATGGACACCCATACGGATGTACGTCTGGTCCGTTACGAGTGCCTTCGATCTGTACTCAGGATAGGCGTCGAGATAAGAACCGTATCCCACGCCGGTCCAGGGACGATCCCGGACCATGGTCAGCGCGGTATTCCATCGATTGAGCCGCTCCAAATTGGACAGGTTTTCGCGAGAGACAACCGAGGTAGCGTGGCGTGCGACCTGACGGCTGATTCCAATGCCCCCCACGAGAAGCACCACGGCAAGCACCAGGGTGGCCGGGAGAACCAACCGCCGCGCGGCCTTCCGCCACCGCGTCCAAGCGAACAGGGTCATTGGGAGCACGAGCAGTAGAGCAAGCCAGCCCGCGCGAGCGAACGCGAGGAGCACGCCCGCGCCGATGAGAAAGGCGCACGAGCCATAGAGAAGCCGCTCTCTCCCCTTCCGCTCCAACGCGGCCAACATCGCGGCCGGAAGGAGCATTCCGAGGTACGCGCCGTACGTTCCGTGCTCGCGAAAGAAAGGACGGAACGCTCCGTACGAGTAGGTGGAAGCGACCGACACCGCCTCGAGCCCCGAGAAGAGCACGCGAACGATGCCGAATGCGCCCCACACGGCACCGGTGATCGCTACCAAGAGAAGCGCCCGCTCGCGCCAGTGACGATCGCAAGGCGCCTGAAGGTAGTAGACGTAGCCGAAAGCGACATACCCGGCCATCATGATCCACGCCTTGAGCGTCGATGCGGGGCTGACGCTCCAGACCGTCGAAAGGAGCGCGAGCCCCGCCAGCACGGCCAGTGGGAGATGAAGCGGCGAGGCGGGAAGGCTCCACCGCCCTTCCATGATTTGTCGCAGGCACCAGGCGAGAAGAGCCAACGCGATCATCGGCTCGGTGGGAATCGTGAGGGCGAATCCGCCCCCGAAGAGGATCTCCACATTCGGGGGCACGGTCACCCAAACGAGCGCCCATGCAACGTCCGGAGAGCGAAACGCGATGAGGAAGTAGGCGACCGCCGCGGCTGCCGCCGCGGCCAGGAGCGGCCGCCCGACGAGAAACCCCAGTGCCAGCAGCGCAAGCTCGGCCGCGACGACTCCAATCACGGTCAGATGCTCGGGCCGGGGAACGCTCCTTTGGCGCAGCGCGGACAAGCCGTCACTCACTGCGGATGCGACCCGACTCCAGCTGGGGATCGGGTGACGTTGCGCCGCTCTGTCACGAGGACGACAACGACGCTCCCCATGAGGCCGATCAGGAGTCCCGAAAGCACGACCAGCGCGCGTTTGGGGCGCGATTTGTGCAAGGGGGGCTGCGCGCGGTCGAGCAATTGAACCGTCGGCGTGTCGCGGGTTTCGCGAATGCGGGCCTCCTCCAACTGGGCGGTCAGGAGCTCGAACACCTGCTCTTGAATCTTCACGTCGCGCCACAGGCGTGCGATCTCGACGCCCGCGCGCGGCAACCCGCCGACCTGGCGATCGATCGCGGCCAGCTCCTCCCGAGTCCGACGCATTTCCTCGCTGTCCTCGGAGAGCGACTGGCGCAGCACTTCGAGCCGGACTTCGAGCGCAATCCTCTGAGCGATCAGCCGAGCGCCGACTTCGGCGTCCCCGCGATCGGACGGCGAGATCGCGGCGAGCCGTTTGCGCTGTTGGTAGTCGCGCAACCGATCCTCGGCCGCGACGAGATCACGTTTCGCGATTTCGAGGCGCTCCTGAATGAAGGCGCGTGTCCGCTTCGCGCTCGTGCTCCGGGTCTCGAGATTGAACCGGTCAAGCTCCTCGACGTATGCATTCGCCATGTCGGCCGCGACCTTCGGATCGCGGTCCTCCACGACGATCGCGATCGTTCCTTCGTCTCCGGCCCGGAACTTGACGTGTGACGCGAGTTCCCTCGCCGCCTTTTCCCGATCTCTCGCCTTGTACCGCGCCACGAGGCCGAAGCGGTCGACGATCCGATCCGCGACGGTACGGGATTTGAGCACCGCCACGAAGAGATCCGCGAGCGTGGGTGCTCCAGGAATCCTGATTCCGCCAAGGCCCCGTGGCAGGAATTGCCCGATCGCGCTCGACGACAACTCGTCCTCGGTCGGAGGCAGGAGCACCGCCGTTCCCGTGTACCATTTCGGCAGCAGTAGGCTCACGAAAAGAGCGATCACCGTGCAGACGGCCACGTTGAGGATCAGGAAGCGCGCGCGTCGCTGGAGGATCTCGAGCAGGTCTCCAGCCGTTGGCCCGGGGCCGCTCACCTCGTGGCCTCCCGGACTACGAGGTAGATCGTGGCGATCTGGGACGCCGTCGTGAGGAAATCGCGAATCGAAGCCCACGTGCTCTTGTCGGTCTTGGCCGGAACCCAGATCACGTCTCCCGCCCGAAGCCGCCCTGCCTCCTTCGCGCCGACCTGGCGCCCCGTGATCGCGAGGGTCACGCGTGCGCGACCACGATCCGCGCGCTTCGTATAACCGCCGGCGGCATCCACGTAGTCACCCGCGTCCCTTCCCTCCACGAATGGGACGTACCCGGGCGCCTTTACCTCCCCTTGCACGGAAACCAGCGCGAAGCGCCGCGGGACTACGATTCGGTCTCCATCGACCAGCATGATGTCCCCCCGCTCGTCTCCACGGGCGAGGAGTGCCCCTACGTCGGCCGAGACGGCGCGCCGTTCCCGCCAGGTCATTACGAGATACTCCCGATCGGCGGGAGAGAGCATCGCGTCGCGATCGCGGGCGAGTCGGAGGAACGCGGTATCGCGCGGCGCGGCCTCCCAGGGACGCTCGACGCGAAGCCCAACGGGATCCGCCTCAGGCGTGAACCCGCCGGCGCGCGCGAGCAGCGCGCGGACACGGTCTACGCCCTCCTTCACCGGATACGGGCCCGGCTGGGCCACTTCGCCCTCGACGAACACGGTGTGCCCCTCTCGCCAGTGAGCGCGCCGGGGCACGAAGAGCCGGTCGCCCTCCCGAAGCTCGACGTCGTCCACGGATCCGCGTGAAGCCAGTGCTTGGTCGATCCGGATCGGCACGTGCTCCCGAGCGCCGGCGTCGTCGATTCGCTCGAGCGTCGCACCCGCGAGGGTGGCATCCGGGGTCATCCCGCCCGAAATCGCGACAAGATCCGAGACGCGGTCTCCAGGGACGAAGTCGTAGCGCTCGGGATGCGCGATGGCCCCAAGGGCATCGATCCATCCTCGGCGCGGCGGTACGAACACCGCGTCGCTCTCGAAGACCAGCGGGTCGGCCGCAAGATCGCCGGCACGGGCGACGCGCACGAGATCGACGAGCAGGGTATCGGTGCCGCGCCGCACTTGAATTCCGCGCCGCGCACCCCCGCTGGCAACACCGCCCGCCGCCAAGACCGCCTCGGAAGCACGCGCCGGAGCCTGGAGCGTCACGGCGCCGGCGTGCTCCACATCCCCCAGAACCAGCAATCGAAATCGCCGGGGACGCTGGAGCGTGAGCGCGAAGCCCTTTCCTCGAAGGAACGGAC
>DATEND010000195.1:0-2114 GCA_035275245.1 Candidatus Eiseniibacteriota bacterium | reverse complement strand
ATCGTGTTCGATCCCGAGAGCCCGCGCTTCAGCCTCTACAAGGGAATGAAGTTCTTCCCGCCGGACCTCTCGTACCACATCGTCGCCGCGCTCACGCCGAATCCGAACCCGGATACGACCATCATCCTCTCCACGCGTGGGAACCAGAGGCGCGCGGTCCGGGTGGGTTGGTTCGATTTCGAGATCAACGGGACGCCGTGCCGCCTCGAGGCGACGCGCCTGCTCGAGCCGGGCGTGGGCGAAAAGGACTTCAGCCTGTTCTTCACGGATGCCACGACGGGTAAGGAGAGCTACGGGGTGGGGCGCTACCTCGAAGCCGAGCCGCGGCCGGACGGCCGCTACGTGCTCGACTTCAACCGCTGCTACAACCCGGCATGCGCGTACTCAGAGCACTATAACTGCCCCATCCCACCCACGGCGAATCGGCTCAAGGTGGCCATTCGCGCGGGCGAGATGGACGCGCACTACATGCACTGAGCCTCGTCGCGGGGCTCGCTCGGGCTATCGCGCGAAGACCACGGCGCGGCTCGTGACGACCGACCCCGAGCGCACGCGCAGGAAGTAGATCCCCGAAGCGAGTCGAGCCCCCTTCGCGCCGCGTCCATCCCAAGCGACATCGAACGACCCGTTCGCCGCGATCCCATCGTAGACGGTCGCCACGAGCGCGCCGCGAGCATCGAAGAGCCGTGCCGTCACGAGCTCCCCTGGCGGGACTTGGAAGCGTAGCCGCGTCCCAGATTCAACGGGATGGGGCGCGATGCTGACGCGAACCGACGGCGCGTCGGCGGGAATGGGTTCCACGCTCGTGACCACGCCGGTATTGATCAGCACCGAAACCGAGTTCTCCGCGTAGTTCGCGGTCGCGAGGTCGAGCTTGCCGTCACGATTCAAGTCACCGGCCGTGACATGGCGGGGGCTGCCTCCGGTCGCGTAGTCCTCGCGGGGCCGAAGCGTGCCGTCTCCGTTTCCACGCAGCACCGAGACGACGCCCTGGACGCCGACGTGCACCGCGGCTACGTCCGGCCGCAGGTCCCCGTCGAGGTCGCCGATCGTGACCCACTCGGGGCCCGAGTTCACAGTGAAGTCCGCGTGTGGCGAGAAGGTGCCGCCGCCGATCCCGAGGAGGACGCTCACCGTGTTGTCCGGCGTGAAGGCGCCGCCGCGATTCGCGGTGACCAAGTCGGCCTTGCCGTCCCGGTTCAAATCCCCGACGGCAACCGAGACCGGCTCGCGCCCGACGGGGAAGTCCACCTTGGGATCGAACGTGCCGTCCCCGTTGCCGAAGAGAACCGAAGCGGCCGAACCGCCGCGGTTCGAGAGCGCGAGGTCGAGAATGGCGTCCCCGTTCAAGTCCGCCGCTACGATCGAAGCCCCACTCCCGTTCGCGCCGGTCCCAAGGGCGAACTCGCCGTCGCCGTCGCCCAGTAGGATCATGGTGGGTGGCGTCCCCCCAGTCGCGATCGCGATGTCGGTGAAGCCGTCCCCGTTGAAGTCGCCCGCCGCGAGATCCGCCGCGCTCGTGAACCCGCCGTAGAAAGTCGGCGCGCCGAACGTTCCGCTTCCATTCCCCTCGTGAATGGCGAGGGTGTGAGATCCGCCGACGACGACGGCGAGGTCCGTCACGCCATCCCGATTCCAGTCACCGGTCGCGATCTTGCGTGGCGCAGCACCGGTAGGGAGGCTTTGAATGGAGGCGATGCCGCCGGAGCCGTTGCCGAGCAGCACGGTGAGCACGCTGGAATTGACGTTGGCGACGACGAGGTCGGGATTGGCGTCACCGTTGAAGTCGCCGACGGTGACACCGATCGACGTCTGGCCCGTTGGGTGGTCGGTGTGTGCCGGATAGAGCTGGCTCGCGGTCGCCCGGTCGCCCGATGCGGCCAGGCAGAAGGCGAGCAGCAACGCGGTTGGAAGACGTGACATGGTCAATCCTCCGGATAGGCTCCCCGAAAACCAGTATACGGGGTCGCGCCTCTCCGGTGACCGATCTAGCCGCCGGCGACGGCGTTAACGTCCGTCCCGCTTTTCCCTCGAGCGCGGATTCGGTTTTTCCCTCTCGGGCTCCGGAACCTTCTCGGATCGCGACTCGTCGTGCCGCTCGGCGCGCTGCCGCG
>DATEND010000194.1:0-8710 GCA_035275245.1 Candidatus Eiseniibacteriota bacterium | reverse complement strand
CGGCTCGCAGCTCACCGCGTGGAGCGACTGCAGCAAGTTCGCCTCGCCCGGGAACTCGGTCGCGATTTGCGCGTCGGTCGGACTCCTGCCGGGGGCGGCCAGCGCTTCCTACAACATCCAGTTCTTCCTGCCGTCGGCCGCGCATGTCCGGATCGCCGTGTTCAACGAGAACGCCAAGCTGATCAAGGTGATCTTCGAGGCGGACGAGCCCCCCTCGATCCCAGGATCCTTCCGCACGCCGCCGATCTCCTGGGACTTCACGGACGGCAACGGCGTGCGCGTTCCCCCGGGCGATTATCGGCTCTACTTCCAAGCGGACGATTTCGTCTCGACCAGCGACCTGGAAGTGCAGTGACGCGCGGCCATTGGATTGCCGCGCTCCTCGTTGCGCTCCTCGTAGCGGTGGCGCCCGCCGCGGGGGTGCACGCGCAGGAAGCGACGCCGCCCGACACCACGGCCGCCGAGGAAGCCGCCACGCCCGACTCCACGGTGACGAGCCCTGGGACGATCGACCTCTCCCCGCTGGAGCCGCCCGAGTCGACGCGTGCGCCCGAGCCTCCGGACGAGGAGCGGCTCGACCGGGACCGCTTCGAGTGGGGGGCCGGGGTCGTCGAGGGGTACTTCGACTGGGTGGGAACGTTCGCCTACCGCCGGTTCCTGCGCGATGGCGGGCCCTTCCAGCAGAACGTCATGATCGAGGTCGCGGGAGCCAAGAAGGACTACTTGGGGGAGGGCGCGGTGAGCATTCTCTACCTCTTTCGCCCGCTAAAAACGGTGCGACCCGCGTGGAGGGTCCGCCCGCTGCTCGAATTCGGCGGCGGCGGCCACCTCGTGATCCAGGTGGCGGACATCGCCGGCTTTGACGACACGGGCTTTCACACGAAGGTCTACGGAAAGATGCACGCGTTCGCGGGACTGGAGGCATTGCTCACCCGCCGGTGGGGCGTCCTGGTTCGGGGACGCTTCACGATGCCGTCGGAGCGCCCGCTCGACTACGCGCAAGCCGCCATCTTTCTGAGGTAAGAGCCCGTCGCGGAGTCTTCACGCCGCGCGACCGATGCGGGCGTGCCCTCCACGATGATGCGGCCACCAGCCTCTCCGCCCTCCGGACCCAGCTCGATCAGGTGGTCGCAGGCCGCCAGAAAGTCGAGATTGTGCTCCACGGCGATTACCGTCCCGCCCCGCCGCGTCAGCTCCCGTAGGACTCGAAGCAGCGTGCGCACGTCCTTTCGATGCAGCCCGACGGTCGGCTCGTCCAGGATCGTCAGCGTCGCCTCGGCCGATCGATCGGATAGCTCCCGCGCCAGCTTGAGCCGCTGGATCTCGCCGCCGCTCAGCGTGGCGAGGGTCTGACCGAGGCGCAGGTACCCGAGGCCGACCCGTTCGAGAACCCATAGCGGTTCCTGAATGTCCGTCTCGCCTTGGAAGAACGCGAGCGTCTCTTCCACGGTACGGTCCAAGAGCGCGTCGATCGGGAGCCCGTGCACGGTGACTTCCAGCACCTCGGGGCGGTAGCGACGGCCGCCGCACGCGTCGCAGGGGACCCAAATGTCCGCGAGGAAGTACATCTCGACGCGCGTCACGCCCGCCCCCTCGCACGTCTCGCACCGGCCCCCCGCGACGTTGAACGAGAAGGTCCCCGCGGTGTAGCGCCGCTCCCGCGCCAGCGGCGCGCGGGCGTAGCGCTCCCGGATCCGGTCGAACGCTTTCACGAAGGTGGCCGGGTTCGAGCGGGTCGAACGCGTCACCGGGCTCTGGTCCACCAGCGCCACCCGTCGAAACGACTCGAGCCCAACGATCGCGTCGTGCGCGCCCGGGGCCGGTCCGGTCTCGCCGACCGCGCGCGCCGCCGCCCGGCCCAGAATCTCCTCGACGAGCGTCGACTTCCCCGACCCCGAGACGCCGCAGACGCCGGTCAGCGCCCCTACCGGGAAGCGCGCGGTCACGCTCTTCAGATTGTGCTCGCAGGCGCCGCGAACCTCGATGGCCGGCGCCGCGCCCACGCCGCGCTTCGACCGCCTCGGCGTGACTCCGTATTCGGCCGGACCCTCCGCCCCGATCTCCGGCAGCTCCGTCGCTTCCTCGCGCGCCGGCCAGTCCGCGATCGGACCTTGGTAGAGGAGCGATCCGCCCCGCGTCCCCGCGCCCGGCCCCAATTCAACGATCCAGTCGGCGGCGGCGATCACGTCGGGGTCGTGCTCCACGACGAGCACCGTGTTCGAGCGTCCCTTGAGTCGCGTCAGCACGCCGACGAGCCGCTCCGTGTCCCTCGGATGAAGGCCGACGGTCGGCTCGTCCAGAACGTAGAGGGCATGAGAGAGACTGCCGCCCAGCGCGTTCGCCAGCTCGATCCGTTGTGCCTCGCCCCCGCTCAGGGTCTTCGTGGCGCGATCGAGGGTCAGGTAGTCGAGCCCCACCTCTCCCAAGTAGTCGAGGCGGCCCTTGAGCTCGATCAGGATCGGCGCCGCCACCGCGGTCCGTACCGGATCGAGCGTAAGGTCTCGCACGAAGTCCCGAAGCTCCCGCACCGTCGCCGCGCTCAGCTCGGCTATGTTCTTTCCACCGGCGTAAACCTCGAGCGCCTCCCGCTTGAGCCGCATTCCCCCGCACGCGTCGCAGAGCACGGTCTCCTGGTAGCGCTTCACGAGGAACCGCGCGCTCAACTTGTACGCCTTCGCCTTCTGCCGCTCGAGGAACGGAAAGACGCCGCGAAATCCCGGCGCGCCGTAGAGGAGGACCTTCTGGTGCTCGGCGCGGAGCGACCGAAACGGCTTGTCGAGCGGGATGCCGTGCGTCGCCGCCACCTCCTTCAGCTTCGGAAGGAAATGCGCACGCCACGAGTTGGCCCAGGGATCGAGCGCGCCCTCCAGCACCGACTTCCCGGGGTCGGGCACCACGCGATCGAGCGTGAAGGTAAGGATGTTCCCGAACCCCTTGCACTCGGCGCACGCGCCGTAGGGACTGTTGAAGGAGAAGAGCTGGGGCCGCGGTTCCGGAAAGACGCGGCCGCAGCGCTCGCAGACCCGGCCGTCGGCGTAGGTGAACGTCTCTCCGCCGGCGGACTCGATCTCGAGCGTTCCGTCCCCCTCGCGCCACGCCAGCTCGATCGCCTCGCGGAGGCGCATCCGGTTCTCGGGCGTGGCGCGAAGCCGGTCGATCAAGACTTGGATCGCTCGGGCGCTGGTGGCGGGCGGGGGCTCGTCGAGCCGAAGCCATTCTTTGGCGCCGCGCGGCCGCGCGCGAAGGAGCCCGCGGCCAAGGGCCCGCGCCCAGACGTCGGCGAGGCGCTCCTCGGTACCGGGGTTACCGGGGCCGCCGGGGCCGCCGACTTTGATTGGGGCGGACACCGCGACCTCGCCGCCCGTTCGAAGCGTGGCCTCGAGAACCGAGTCGACGCTGTGTCGCGGCACGACGGTGCCGCAGTTCCCGCAGCGCGTCTCGCCGACCCGGGCGAGTAGAAGGCGGAGGTGATCGGCGATCTCGGTGACCGTGCCGACCGTGGAGCGTCCGGTCTGGGCCGCCGCTCCCTGGCGGATCGCGAGCGCCGGCGCCAATCCCTCGACGCGGTCGTAGTCGGGACGCGGCAGGCGGTCCAGGAACTGCTTCGCGTAGGTGGAGACGCACTCCACGTAGCGCCGCTGCCCTTCGGCATAGATGGTGTCGAACGCGAGGGACGACTTCCCCGAGCCGCTCACACCCGTGACCACGGTCAGGGCCGCCTGCGGGAACGAGACGTCGATGTTCTTGAGGTTGTTCTGACGCGCGCCGTAGAGGCGGACTACGGGATCGGTCGGGGCGACTGGCTTCCGGGGCACGGGTTGATTGTCCCCGGCCGCGGTGCGCCTGTCAAACCGCGCGGATCCGGATCGCGACCGGCACGCCGGAGGAATGCACGAGGGCCGCCCGGTTGTCCGAGCGGCCCCTGAGGACGTGCCCAATCCGCAGTTTTCTTACTTCTTCTTCGAAGCCTTCTTCTTGGCAGCCTTCTTCTTCGCCGGCATTCAGTTCACCTCCTCCCGAGGTTGAATCGTTCTCGGTTTCAGCCCTGCGCGGCCAGGCCGCCGGGCCCGATCAACGCCTCTACGTCTTCCACGATCTCGGTCAGGTCGAACGGCTTCTTGACGTATCGATCGACCTTGAGTCGCTTCGCTTCTGCTTTCACGTCCGGCGTTTCGTACGCCGTCATGAGAATCACCTTCGACTTCACCGCCTGATCGCGCACCCGGCGAACCATTTCGATCCCGCTTTCGCGCGGGAGCCGGTTGTCGACGACGATCAGGTCGAACGGCGCCTCTCCGAACACATGGCGCTCGGCCTGCTCGGCAGAGCCCGCTACCGTGATCCGGTAGCCGGCCTCGCGCAACGCAGAGGAGAGAGTGCGCGCCAATAGCTTTTCGTCGTCCACGATGAGGACCGACTTACGCAATCCACACCTCCGCCTCTCCGCATGCGTGCCATCGAATCCGAAATCAATGCACGAAGCAGGCCAACGGACCGCTCATCACTCACGCGCATGATTCTCCGCTTCGCATCGCGCGTGAAGCGCGAGAGTTACGCGCGATGCATCAAGCGATGACGGAATGATTTGTCGCACGTACGCGATGCGCGCGAACTGTCATGGGAATGGACAGCGAGAGACGCGATCGACGAGTGGAGGTAGGTCGCCGTCGAGGGGCGGGTCTCGGAACGAGCGCGCGCTGTTAAGGAACGCGACATCCCAAGAAAGACGACAGGTGCGACTAGAGCGAGAGCGCGCCGCGCACCGTCGCGATGCGCTTCAACCGTTCGATCAAACTCTGACGAGAGATGCCGAGGATGCGCGCGGCATGCGAACGATTTCCTTCCGTGTGCTCGAGCACCTTGAGGATGTGCTCCTGCTCGACCTCGGCGAGCGTCGGCATCTCGCCCAATCCTTCGCCGCGCGCGGAGAGCGCGTCGCGAAGAACGCGCGGCAGCGATTCCACCTGCGCCACCATCTCCGCCGGCAGGTGATCCTCGCGCAAGACCTCGTCGTCCTCGAGCAGGACGATCCGTTCGAGAAGGTTCTTTAGCTCCCGGACGTTCCCCGGCCATCGGTAGCCGCGCAGGATCACTTCCACTTCCGGAGCCAGCGAGTGGAAGCGCTTCCGGAACTTCTCATTATAGAAGGATAGAAAATGCCGCGTGAGGAGCAGGACGTCGTCCCCGCGCTCGCGGAGCGGCGGCAAGGTGATCGACACGACCTTGAGCCGGTAGAAGAGATCCTGACGGAAGCGGCCGTCCTTCACCGAGGCGTCGAGCTCCCGGTTGGTCGCGGCCACGATGCGAAGGTTCACGTTCAGGTCGGCGGAACCGCCGACGCGCTTGAACGTGCGGTCCTCGATGAAACGCAAGAGCTTGGCCTGCGTGGGCGCCGGCAGGTCCCCGATCTCGTCGAGGAAGAGCGTCCCCTCGTCGGCCAACTCGACGAGCCCGCGCTTGGGCTCCCGGGCGTCCGTGAACGCGCCGCGTTCGTGCCCGAAGAGCTCGTTCTCGAGCAATTGTTCCTGGAACGAAGAGCAGTTCAGGGCGAGGAACGGAGCGTCGCGCCGCGCGCTGTCGAAGTGGATGGCGCGGGCCACGAGTTCCTTGCCGGTGCCGCTCTCCCCCTCGATCAGGACGGTGGTCGTCTCGCTTTGGGCGGCCTTGGACGTGACGTCCCAGATGCGCGCCATGGCGGGCGAGTCGCCCACGATCTTCGTCTTGAGGAACGTCTCGAGCTCCCCGCGGCGAAACGCGTCGAGCTGGGTCTCGCGGACGAGCCCGGCCCGTAACCGTTCGACCGCGAGGAGCACCTCGTCCATCTCGTACGGCTTCTTCAGGAAGTCCGTCGCCCCCTGGCGCATCGCCTCGACGGCCGTCGGCAGGTCGCCGAACGCGGTGATCACGACGACCTTGAGGTCCGGAGCGAGGGTCTTAAGGCGCGGGAGGAGATCGAGCCCGCTCCCATCGGGGAGGCGGAGGTCGAGGATGAGGGCGTGCGGCGGATCGCGGCGGACCGACTCCAGAACCTGCACGGCCGTTCCCACGGAATCGACGTCGTACCCCTCCGCCCGCAAGAGCTTCGTCAGGGATTTTCGGATCAACTCCTCGTCGTCCGCGACGCGCACTCGAAGCTTCACGTCAGCTCTTCTCCTCTTTTGATTCCTCGGCTTCCGCGGCGGCGGTCATGGCCGGCAGGCTGAACCGGAATGCCGCGCCCTGCGTCAGGTTTCGCACGGTCAGGTTCCCGCCGTGCTCGCGAGCGATCTGGAGCGAAATCGAGAGCCCGAGGCCCGTCCCCATCGATCGGGTCGTGAAGAACGGGTCGAAGATCTTCTCCTTCACCTCGTCCGGGATGCCCGGACCGGAATCGATCACCGAGACGTCCACGTAGGCCTTCTTGTAGCGCGTCCGCCGAAGCCCGCTCACGACGCGCATCGTGCCGCCCTCGGGCATCGCTTGGATGGCGTTGATCATGAGGTTCAGCACCACCTGCTGGGCCATGTCGGGGTCCACCGCCACAAAGGGAAGGCTCTCCTCGGGATCGAAGTCCCGCTCCACCTCGATCCCGGCGTCGCTCAGCCGTCGGGCCACGTTGTCGAGGACCTTCTCCACCACCTCGCGCATGTCGGTCGGCACCGGCTTCCCCGCCTGGGGCCGCGCGAAGAGAAGGAGGTCGGTGATGATCTGCTCGATCCGGTCGAGCTCCTTCAGCACGTCGTTCAGATCGTCGCGCCGCGAATCCCCGCCCCGAAGCTTCGAGGTGACGAATTGAACGGTCGTGCGGACGCCCGTCAGGGGGTTCCGGATCTCGTGGGCGACGCGCGCCGAGAGCTCGCCCAAGGAGATGAGGCGTTCCGTGTTCCGGAACACCTCCTCCTCCGTGTCCGCGTCGACCAAGTCCTCGACCCGGATCAAGACGGCCCCGCCGTCCCCGAGCGAGGTGGCGCTGTAGCGCATCAGCACTTCCCGCTCCGCCACCGTGCCCCGCACGTCGCGGGTCGCCCGGCCCGACTCGCCTCGCGATCCACGCTCGGGCAGGTACCAGCGTTCCGTTTCGGACTCGAAGACCTCGGAGAGCGGCCGTCCGGTCGTTTCGTCCCGGTCGACGCCCCACCCGCGCGCGAGCGTCTCGTTGATGGCGACGATTCGGCGATCTTCGTCGAGCGCGAGAAGGCCGGTGTCGAGCGCGTCGAGCACGTTCAGGTAGAGCTCGCGATCGACTTCCGGTGCGTCAACGCGTGCCATCGCGGGACCTCCCCCATCGTTCGAGACCCATCGTCATTCACGTTGCCTCGCGGCCTGCGGAACGTCAACTCAAAACCGGCCATTCGGCCCCCGTTTCGCCTCGAACGCGCGCTTGCGCGACCCTCGGGCGATTGATAGCCTTGAGGGCTGAATAACGCTACCCGCGGCGCCCCCGATGGGGCGCCGTCTTTGTCACCTCGGCTGTGAGGGTCTTGGACCATGATGCAGGCGCTTCGCGACAACATGAAAATCATCATCTGGATCACGGCGATCATCTTCCTCGTCGGATTCGGAATCTTGGAGCTGGGCGGCGTCTTCGACTCCCAGCAGGCGGGCCAGGCTCCGGCGGGCATCATCGCGGAGATCAACGGCGAGCCCATTCGGATGGATCAGTTCTCCAACACGTACAACGGAATGATCCGGAAGCTACAGGAGTCGCGCGAGCTTCAGCCCGGCGAGGACGCCTACGTGCGGGAGCAGGCCTGGCAGATGGTGGTCCGAAACACGTTGATGGCCCAGGAAGCGCGAAAGCGCGGCATCGGAGCGACGCCGGAGGAAATCAAGATGGCCCTCCGCGTTGCGCCGCCGGAAATCGTGACCGAGGCCGAGGGATTCAAAACGAACGGCCAGTTCGACTACCGGAAGTACCTGGCCGAGCTGGAGAATCCCAATTCGCAGGTTCCGTGGGCGCAGGTGGAGGCGCTCGTCGCGGAGACCTTGCCGATCCAAAAGCTCCAAGAGCAGGTCGTCGCGGCGGCGAAGATTTCCGAAGGCGATGTCCGGGAGCGGTTCCTGCTTCAGAACGAGCGTCTGAAGCTGCGCCTGCTCCAGTTCCCTCCCGACTCCTTCTCGGTCGATACGACCCGGGTCGGCGACGCCGAAATCCAGGCGTACTACAAGAGCCACCCCGACGAATTCAGCGGCCCGCTCGAGACCAAGGTGGCCGTGCTCCTGGTTCCGCGAAAGCCGGACGAGAGCGACATCGCGGCCGCACGGGAGCGCCTCCGCGGCGTCCTCGAGCAGGCGCGCGCCACGCCCGACTCGTTCCCGAAGCTTGCCGCGACGTACTCGGAAATTCCGAGCACGGTGACCACCGGCACCGAGCGCAACGTCGACGATTTGACCCCGGCCGTCCGGAACGGGCTTCGGAACGTGGGCCCCAACCAGATCTCCGACATCGTTCAGGAAGAGCGCTCCCTCCACATCTTCCAGGTTCTCGCGCGCGGCATCAACCCGGACACGAAGCGCGAGACCGTGCGGTATCGTGAGATTGCCATGCAGGTGAACCCCGGACCGAACGCCGTGCGCGCGATCCGCGAGCTCACCACCAAGGCGCGGAAGGAGGCCGAGCGCGAGGGATTCGGCCCGGTGGCGACGAACCACGGGTTCCGCACGTTCGATTCCCAGTTCTTCTCCATGGGCCAGAGCGGAAACCAGATGCTCGAGCGCTTCCCGGACGTGG
>DATEND010000193.1:0-6859 GCA_035275245.1 Candidatus Eiseniibacteriota bacterium | reverse complement strand
GGCCGGCCAGACGCGGCGACGGCGCCCGTATTCGGTGCCGTTTCCGTTTCCATTCGGGGCTGACGGCTTCGCGGGAGCCGGCGCCGGCGCAAGCGCTTCGATCGCTTGGATCGGGGCCTCCTTGAGCTCCTCGATGCGCTTCTTGATCTCCTCGCCGGTGACGTCCGGTGGAATCGCGAACGCCAGCGACGCCGGATCGACCCCCTGCCCCGGAGCGAGCTGCAGGGAGACCTTGCGGCCGTCGCGCGCCTTGGGCGTGAAGCACGGCGCACCGCATCGATAGCAGGCATGGTCGCGGCAGTCGGGCGTCAGCGCCGCCGCGTAGGCCTTGTCGCGCTCGGCGAGCAGGAACTTCTTCACCACCGGCGTCCGGATGTGGTCCCACGGAAGCGGTTCTTCCAGATCGCGCGGGCGGAGGTAGATCGACGGATCCATCCCGATCGAGTCGAACGCGCGCATCCAGAGATCGAAGTCGAAGCACTCCGACCACCCGTCGAAGCGAGCGCCCATGCGCCAGGCGGCCTCGAGCGCGTCCGCCGTGCGCACGTCCCCGCGCGCGAAGACGCCCTCGAGGAACGCGGTCTTCGGATCGCGCCACTTGAGGCGCACGTTCCCCATCCCCCGGAGGCCGAGCTTCAGCCGGTCGATTTTCTTCCAGAGGGTCTCCATGTCGTCCTGGATCTCCCACTGGAACGGCGTGTGCGGCTTCGGAACGTGCGGCGAGATCCCGACGTTGAAGTGCATCCGCTTGTTTCCGCCCTTCGCCCACTCCTGCGACTTCCGGAGCACGTCGGCGATGCCGTCGATGTCCGCTTCGGTCTCGGTCGGGAGCCCGATCATGAAGTAGTACTTGATGCCGCCCCATCCCTGATCGCGCGCCAGCTTGACCGAGTACTCGAGCTCCGCCTCGTCGATGCCCTTGTTGATCACGTCCCGCATCCGCTGCGTGCCCGCCTCGGGCGCGAAGGTGATGCTGCCCTTCCGGCCCTGGCCGATCTTGTCGGCGACCGACGGCGCCAAGGTACCCACGCGGGTCGACGGAAGCGAGATCGAGACGCCGAGCTCGTTCGTGAACCGGTCCAGCTCGTGGAGCACCACGGGGAGCTGCTTGTAGTCCGTCGTCGAGAGCGAGAGGAGCGACACCTCGTCCCAGCCCGCGTGCACGATGCCGCACTGCACTTCCTTCGTCACCTGATCGGCGCGCTTTTCGCGAAGCGGACGGTTCATGTAACCCGCGAGGCAGAACCGGCACCCGCGCGTGCAGCCCCGCATCACCTCGACGCCCAGGCGGTCGTGCGTGATCTCGGTCGGCGAGATGAGCGGCTTCTCCGGGTAGTACGAGGGATCCAAGGACGGCACGTACCGGAAGCGCGGCCGCGCCACGGCGGCGTCGGGAAGCGGATCCCGCGCGACGAAGCCCCACGCGTTCGGCGTTTCGGCGAAGAGCGCCGGCACGTAGACGCCCTCGAGCGCCCCCATGCGCTTCAACACCTCGGCGCGCGGCATCTTCGTCCGGCGGCGCTCGGCCATCAGGTCGCAGAGCTCCTGCATGATCTCTTCGCCGTCGCCGATCACGAACGCGTCGAGGAACGGCGCCACCGGCTCGGGATTCACGGTGCAGAGCCCACCGGCGATCAGGATCGGGTCCTCTTCCCTGCGGTCCTTCGTGCGGAGCGGAAGGCCCGCCAGGTCGATCATCGTCAGGACGTTCGTGTAGGCCAGCTCGTACTGGATGGAGAAGCCGATCAGATCGAAGTCGCGCGCCGGCGTCCGGGACTCGAGTGAGTAGAGCGGAATCCCCTCCGCGCGCATCAGCTTCTCCATGTCCCCCCACGGCGTGAAGCAAAGCTCGGCGACGCCGTCCGGACGACCGTTCACGATGTGATAGAGAATCTTGAGGCCGAGGTACGACATTCCGATTTCGTAGAGGTCCGGGAAGCAGAGGAGCACGCGAACGTCGGCCTTCGTGGGATCCTTTCGGATGGCGTGAAGGAAGCTTCCCGTATACCGACTCGGCTTGGTCACGATCGGCAGGAATGCTTCGTCCAAAAGCCGCAGCTTATCCATGGATCTCCCCTGGAAGCGGAACGTCCGTAAATTCTTTAAGGCAAACGACTTCTTGGCCCCATCCCGAGGCAAGAGGGGGTCGTTGCCAAGTCATGGAATGTATCACACCGCCCGACCGGCCGCAACTTCCGCCTGGAGCGACGGTTCGGCCGATGAATCGGGGCCTCCGTGAGACGCGGAAAGTGCCACGATCCATGCCGGATTCAGGGCCTCGAGGGCTTCGGCCGCTTCGAGGAGCGTGCTGCCGGTCGTCGCGACGTCATCAACGAGGAGGATCGGCCGATCTCGAACGGCCGGTGTGAGGGCGGGGAGCACGCGGAAGGCGTCGCGCACGTTGGCGGGCCGCTCGGGACGCGGCAACCGGGCCTGCGGCGGATGATCGCGCGTCCGCGTGAGCGCATCGAGAACCGGAATGCCCCACGCGCGGCCCGCGAGCTGGGCCAGGAGACGCGCCTGATCGAAACCGCGCCAGGCGCGGCGGGCGGGATGGAGCGGAACGGGAACGAGCGCGTACTCCCTCCAGATCGGCTCGTCGCGCGCCGGCGGCTCCGGGAGGAGCGACGCGACCCACCCGCCGAGCTCGCGGACGCCCGCGTATTTGAAGGCGTGGATCACGCGGTCGAGCGGCGGCGCGTACCGGGGGCCGGCAAGGAGAATGCGGGCCGCGCCGTGACGCGGGCAGATGCGTTCGGCGCCGGCGGGAGCTTGTGGGTCGGCCGGCGCGTCCGGGCGTGCGGCTGTCTCCCGCAGGCAGAGGATGCAGTGGACGCTCCCCGAGCGCGGGACGAGCGCGTCGCACGCGTCGCAGACCGCGCGTCGACGCGGCGTGGGGCCGGCGCAGCCCGGGCACGAGCGGCCCAAGAGCGCGTCGACCAGATCGATTCCCGCCGCCGCCGCGATGCGCGACAACCGCACGCGCGTGATCCCCACTTCCCCCTCCCCCGCTTTGAATCGCCGAGCTAGCTTGCCGCGGTGAGCGCCGCCCGCATGGCCGCGATCGGCGCGGCAAGCCCGGTCCAGTGCGTGAACGAGAGCGCCCCTTGCTGGAGGAGCATCTCGCGGCCGTCCTCGAAGCGACGATGCATTTGCGTCGCGAGCGCCTGCGCGGCCTTCGCGCGCGCGCCGTAGTTGAGGTCGACCGCGAGCCCGCGCGGCGAGAGGCCGCTCCACCAGCGCTCTTCCCCCGGCGTCAATTCCTCCGAGGAGAGGGCGCGGATCAAAAGGCTCCATCGCGGGCCGTCCCGCTCGGAGGGCGTCTCCGAGAGCGCGGCCGCGGTGAGCCGCGTCCAGTGCTGCGCGTTCGCCTCCATGTCCGTAATCAGGGTCCGCGCGCGCGCGCCCGATCGGCTCGCCACGTCGATGGCGGCGACGCGACGCGACAGGAGCGACCACGCCACGCCGCGCGCCGCGCCTCCCGCGCCGAGGAGCAACACCTGGGCCCCGGACAGCTCGACACCCCGCTCGTCCATCCACGCGAGGAACCCGGGTCCATCCGTGGCGTGCGCCTCCCATCCGGACTCCGTGCGCCGAAGCGTATTGGCGGCGCCGACGGCGCGCGCTTCCTCGCTCGCGCTCAGGGCGAGGCGAAGAGCGGCCTCCTTGTGCGGAAGCGTGACGTTCAACCCCTCGTACCCTTCGGCGTGCAGCGCTTGAAGCGTCGACTCGAGCGCATCGGGCGCGACTTCGATCGCGCGGTACACGGCGTCGAGGCCGGTCGCGCCGAAGGCCGCGTTCTGCATCGGGGGAGAGTGCGAGTGGGCGACGGGGTACCCGAGAACCGCGAATTGCCGCCTCATCCCGTCACCGGTCCAGCCGTGCCTAGACCCCGGGGTCGTTGGAGAGGGGCGACACGGGAGCGGGATTCAAGGGCGCCGGCGCGGGCTCCGGGGGGCGGCGGGAGAGCACGCGCAGCATGATCATCGCGGCGAGGAAGAGAATCCCGCTCAGGACCTGGTTCACGTTGAAGGAGAGCGAGCCCGCGCGGCCGATGAAGGAGGTCTCGTCGTAGTAGCGCGTGAAGTCGATCACGAACCGAAGCGTCGCGTCCATCGCCACGTAGACCCAGAAGAGCCATCCGTCGAATCGCGGCTTCCGATCGAGGGCGAGCGTCGCCACGAAGAGCGCGATGCCCGCGCCCGCCATGTAGAGCTGCGACGGATGAAGCGCTTGCCCGGGGAAAATCGAGTTCGAATACGACTCGGGGGGAAAGTGAACGGCCCACGGGAGGTGGGACGGGAGGCCGAAACAGCATCCGTTCAGGTAGCAGCCGATGCGCCCGATCCCGACGCCGATCGCCATGCTCGGCGCGGCGGCGTCCGCGATCCGCCACACCGGGAGCCCGACGCGCCGGACGTAGACGATTCCTCCGGCGATGGCGAGGAAGTAGCCCCCGTAGAGCATCAGCCCGCCTTCCCAGAGGCGGATGGCCCCGAGCGGGTCCTGCGCGTACTCGTTCCAGTGCGTGAAGACGAAGAGGGCCCGGCCGCCGACGATCGCGAGCACCAGGAGCCAGAGCGAGAGCGTGCTGAGCTTGTCCTCGGGGATTCCGCGTGCCCGGCCCCGCACCATGAAGATCTGGATGGAGAGCAGGAACGCCACGGCCAAGAGGAGGCCGTAGCTGTGGATCGCGAAAGAACCGAATTGGATGATGGTTGGGTGCATGGCGCTCGGTTAGTACTCCCGCCACCGCATCGCGACGTTCTGGATCAGGCCCACCTGCAGGAAGCTGGTCAGGAGCGACGTCCCCCCGTAGCTCAAGAGCGGCAGCGGGAGTCCGGTGACGGGTGCGAGTCCGACGGTCATGCAGACGTTCACGAGCACATGGTACAGAAACACCGAGGTCAATCCAATGGCCAGAAGGCTGGCGAATCGGTTCCGTGCCTTGTGGGCGATCTTGAGCCCGCGCATGATGAGCACGAGGTAGAGCACGGTGACCACGCCCGCGCCCAGGAATCCGGTCTCCTCGCCCACGACCGAGAAGATGAAGTCCGTGTGCTGCTCGGGCAGGAACGCGAGCCCTTTCTGCGTGCCGTTCAGGAATCCCTTCCCCACCACCTGTCCCGAACCGATCGCGATCTTCGACTGGATGATCTGATACCCCGCCCCGTAGGGGTCCGCGGCCGGATCCAGGAACGTCGCGATCCGCTGCCTCTGGTAGGGCTCGAGATGGTTCCATACCTGAGGAGTTCCAATGCCCACGACGAGGTTGATCGCCACGACGACGAGGATTGGCACGAGGCGAAGCCGCGACCGATAGAGAATCACCGCGAGAATGGCGGCGAAGACGATCCAGGCCGGAAGGTAGAAGGACGTCGCGACGTTGATCAGCGGCGTGAGGAGCAGGAACAGGTAGATCATGGGCAGTCCGGCCCAGTAGAGCATCGAGAAGAAAATCATGAGGAAGGTCAGCGACGTTCCGAGATCGGGTTGCTTCAGGACGAGGAGCAGCGGGATCCCGGCCGCGAGCATGGGGCGGGCGAGCGATCGGAGCTGGGTCAGGTCGAGCTTCCGCTCCGAGAGGAGGTGCGCAAGCAGGATCACCGTGCCGATCTTCGCCAACTCGGAGGGTTGGAACTTGAACGCGCCCCACCCCAGCCATCGCTGGGCGCCGAGGCCCACGTGGCCGACGAAGAGCGTCGCAACGAGCAGGACCACGCCGATGCCGTACAGGAGCCATGCGGACTTGCCCATGTAGATCCGATACGGCACCGCGGCGACGAGGCCGCTGACGACGAGCGCGATGGCGAGCCAGATGAGTTGCTTCAAATACAGGCCGTGCTCGGCCGAGTCCTTGGCCAGCGCCGTCGCGCTGTAGACGAAGGCGATGCCGATGAGCGCCAGGAGGATCGTAACGAAGAAGAGCGGACGGTCGACGTCGCTCGAGATGCGCGCGGAGACCATCGTCAGCGTCCCGCGACCAAGCGAAGGCTCTCCGCCTTTGCCGGATAGAAGAACGCCTGGAGGACCTTCTGCCCGATCGGTGCCGCGGCCGTGCTGCCGTGGCCGGCGTTTTCCACCAGGACCGCCACCGCGATCCGGGGGGCTTCGGCCGGCGCGTAGCAGATGAAGAGCGCGTGATCGTCGCCGTGCGGGTTCTGCGCGGTGCCCGTCTTGCCGGCGACCCGGTATCCCTCCACCCTGGCCGAGCCGCCCGTCCCGCCGGCGTCGTTCACCACGGCCTCCATCGAAGCCCGCGCCAAGGCGATCCATCGCGCCGAAATCGGGTGGGCGTTTCGGAGGGAGTCGGTTTGCGTCACGGCGGGATCCACGGCGCGAGACTCTCCCCGCATGCTCCGGACCACGTGCGGGCGCACGATCGTTCCCCCGTTCGCGAGAAACGCGGTGAGCTGCGCGAGCTTGACGGGCGTGATGGAAACCTCGCCCTGTCCGATGGCGAGATTCAGGATGAGGCCGCGGCTCCATCGGCCCGCGCCGTATCGCTTGTCGAACCACGCGGCGTCCGGGAAGAGATTCTTCCGCTCCTGGGGCAGGTCGATCCCGGACTTGTCCGAGGCGCCGATCCGCTTCATGAAGGCGGAGAGACGCTCGAGTCCGACGCGAATCCCGAGCTGATAGAAGTAGACGTCGCAGGAACGGGCGACCGCATCGCGCATCGCGAGCGTTCCGTGGCCGTCCGGATTCCAGCAGCGGAAGGACCGGCTCCCGAACTGGAAGGCGCCGTCGCACGTCTCGCGGAAGGTCGTGCCCGGCTCGATCGCGCCCGCATCGAGCGCGCCCAAAGCCACGAACGGCTTGAGCGTCGAGCCCGGCGGGTAGACGGCCTGGATGGCCC
>DATEND010000192.1:0-5103 GCA_035275245.1 Candidatus Eiseniibacteriota bacterium | reverse complement strand
AGGAAGTCGATGGGACCCGCTTCCTGACCATGGAGCTGGTCCAGGGCCGCGATCTCTCCACCTTGGTAGCGCCCGGCGGGCTGCCGCTCGATCAAGTGCTCGATCTCGCGATCCCCCTGGCCGACGCGCTCGTCGCCGCGCACGAGAAGGGTATCGTGCACCGGGATCTGAAGCCGGCGAACGTCATGGTGACGAGCGAGGGACGGGTCAAGGTGCTGGACTTTGGCCTCGCCAAGCTCGCGAAGGCCGATCCAAATCTGCGGACGCAGGCGACAACGATGACGTCGCCGATCTCCGACTCTGGGGCATTGGTGGGTACGGCGCCGTACATGTCCCCCGAGCAGATCCGCGGCGGGTCGATGGATGCCCGCACGGATCTCTTCTCGTTCGGCGTCTTGGTCTACGAGCTCGCGACCGGGAGGCGGCCATTTTCCGGCGAAACACCCGCAGACGTAACCTCGGCGATCCTGCGCGACAGCCCGCCTTCGCTCACGAGTCTGCGCTCCGACCTGCCCCTGGATCTCGAGCGCATTATCGGTCGTTGTCTCGAGAAGGAGCCCCGCGAGCGCTTCCAGACTGCGCTCGATGTGGCGAACGAGCTGCGGGGACTCAAGCGCGCGTCGGCATCGGCGACGCCGTCGCTGCACGTGCCGGAAGACCGGCCATCGATCGCCGTGCTCCCGTTCGACAATCTCAGCGGCGATCGGGAGCAGGAGTACTTCGCCGACGGGATTGTCGCCGAGATCATCACAGGGCTCTCCCGAATCAAATGGCTCTTCGTGATCTCCCGCAATTCGACATTCATCTACAAGGGTAAGCCGATCGACGTGAGAGCCGTCGGCCGTGAGCTGGGCGTGCGGTACGTACTCGGAGGCACCGTGCGCCGGTCCGGCAACCAGGTCCGCGTGACCGGGGAGCTGATTGAGTCGGCGACTGGACGGCAGGTATGGGCCGATCGGTATGACGGCGCCATGAACGACATCTTTGCGCTTCAGGACGAGATGACCATGAGCGTCATCGGCGCCGTCGAGCCGACCCTGCGCAAGGCTGAGGTCGAGCGTGCGCGGCGGAAGCGCCCCGACAATCTAGATGCCTACGATCTGTTTCTCCGCGCCCTCCCGTTCATTGCGGCAGCGATGCCCGAGGATGCCGAGAAGGCACTTGAATTACTAGAGCAGGCGATCCGCCTGGAACCGGACTACGCCATCGCCCACGGGGGTATCGCCTGGTGTCACGAGATCCGCTACCTGCGTGGTGGACGGCAGGCCGAATCCCGGGAGGCTGCACGCAAACACGCCCACGCGGCGATCCGGGGCGGTAGCGATGATTCGATGGCACTGGCATTGGGGGGATTTGTCGTCGCGATTACGGAAGGGTGGTCGGAGCCTTCCGCAATTGATGCCCTCGACCGTGCCATCGCGCTGAGTCCATCTTCGGCGCTTGCCCATGGATTTAGCTCCATTGCCCGCGCCAACAGAGGCGACACCGCGACCGCCATCGCGCATGCCAGAATCGCCATTCGCCTCAGCCCATACGACCCCTTGATCCATCTTCCCTACATCGGGCTTGCCTATGCGCACTTTTATGCTCGGGAGTGGGAGGCCGCGGCGGACGCTGCGCGCAGGGCCTCGCAGGCCAATCCACGGTTCAGCGTTCCTGTGTACCTGCTGGCGGCGGCCCTTACCCGGCTCGGCCGTATCGACGAAGCGCGGTCGGTTTCCGCGCGCTTGCCGGAGTTGCAACCCGGCTTCACGGTGAGCGGCATGCTCGAAGGGTACGCCGAACAAACCGAGCGGATGGCAACCATCGGCGACGCGCTGCGTGAGTTGGGACTGCCGGAGTAGGTCTACGGCGAAGGAGCCACGGTGGCGTGGGTCGTGTTTCTCAGAGGTGTGAATGTAGGAGGGCACAAAGCGTTCCGGCCCAGCGTCGTCGCCAAGGATCTGGCGCAACTCGATGTCGTCAACATCGGAGCAGCCGGGACGTTTGTGGTCAAGAAATCCGTCAATTCCACCCTGTTGCGAACCGAATTGAGTCGGCGCCTGCCATTCGTCGCCGAATTCATGATCTGTCGGGCGCGGGACGTCAGCGATCTCGGATCGGAGGATCCATTTCCCCGCGCCGGCCCTGATGTGACCCGATACGTAAGCGTTCTATCGAAACGCCCCCGAACGCTGGTTCCTCTTCCCATACGTCAGCCCGCCAACGACGACTGGCAAGTCAAGGTAGTCGAGGTACGCAGCGTGTTCGCCTTGAGCCTGCACCGGCGCGTTGGGCGGACGCTCGTCTACCCCAACGAGGTCGTCGAAAAACATTTCGGTGTGCCCGCAACCACGAGGAATTGGAATACCGTCCGCGCGATTTGCGACGTCTTGAAAGCCGGCTAGTGGGGAAGGCCGTCGTTCCTACCGCGGACCGGCGCCGCGAACGGGATCCGTAGCTTCGCGATCGATCCCCGATCCGGCGCCCGGCTCTCGAGCACGAGCGAGCCGCCGTGCGCCTCCGCGATCTGCCGACTCAGGGCCAGTCCGATCCCCGTGCCTTGCGGTTTCGTCGTGAAGAAGGGCACGAAGAGGTTCCCCGTCTCCGGCAGCCCCGGTCCATCGTCCTCCACGCGCACCTCGACCGCGTCGGGATCCCGCCGCCAGCCCACGCGGACACCGCCGCCGGTTTCCTCCGCCGCCTCGGCGGCGTTTCGGAGGAGATTGATGAGTACTTGATCGAGCTGGTCGCCGTCGGCCTGGATGACGGTCTCGGGGCCGGGGAGAACTTCCACCGCCATCCGGGTCTCCAAGGCGGCGACGCGGCGCACCCACGTGGCCACGTCGAGCGGCGCGGGCTGCGGCGATGGCAACCGTGCCAGGCGCGCATGAGCGCTCATGAATCGGCGAAGCGCCGCGGCACGACCCGCGATCACGCCCAACCCTCGCTCGACATCCTCGCCGAGATCCTCCGGCGGCGCGTCACGCCCAAGCATCTCGCGCAGGCTGTCGGCGACCGAAATGATCGGCGTGAGCGAGTTGTTGATCTCGTGGCCGAGCACGCGCACGAGACGCTTCCACGCCTCGCGCTCCTCCTCCCGCAAGGCTCGGCTCAGGTCCGTCAGCATGAGGAGGCGGTGGGGAAGGCCGCCTTGGCGGAACTGCGTGGACCGGATGTCCCAGCGACCGGAGCGCCCGGGAAAGCGGATCTCCATCGTGCGCGGGCCTTCATCCGCGAGGCAGCCCCCCAGGCCCAGGTCCGTGGCGTCCTGCCCGAGGAGGCGCTCGGCGGGTCGCCCTAGAAGACGCTCGCCGGCACGGTTCACGAGCCTCAGCCGTTGTTCGTGATCGAAGGCGAACACCGCGGTGTCGATCTCTTCCATCACTTTGCGTAAGAGCGCGCTTGCGTCGAGCGCTCCGAGGCGCTGCTCCCGCAACGTCTGCCCGAGCGCATTGATCTCCTGGAATGCCAGGCCGAGCGCGTCGGGCGCGCCCGGTGCTCGAGTGCGGATGGAATAATCGCCTTCGAGGAGCGCAGCCATCATGTTGGAGAGAGTCTGGATGGGCCGGACGACGCGCTCCCGAAGTCGAAACGCGATCCAACTCCAAGCAATCAGAAGAAGGACCGTCGCCGTCAATTGGATCCGAGACGAATAGCCCCCGGTCCAGAGGAGAACCAAGGCCAAAGCGGAGCCGGGGAGGCCGACCGCAAACGCCAGCAAGAGCACGCGCCGCTCGAAGGGCATCCGCCCACGGCGAGGCGCTTCAGGTCGAGAGGTCATGCTCCTGTAAGCGACGGTAGAGGGCGCTTCGACTCAACCCCAACGCATCCGCCGCCCGGCTCACGTTGCCCTCGTGGCGCTCCAGGGCCCGACGGATCAAGTGGCGCTCCACGTCGGCCAGGGTCATCTCCTCGAAACGCGTCGTCCCGTCCGGCGGCGGGCGAAGGAGCAGGTCCTCGGGTCCGATCTTCCGCTCGGGAACCGTCAGCAAGACGGCTCGCTCCACCGCGTGCTCTAGCTCGCGAACGTTTCCCGGCCAAGCATGATCTGTGAGGGCCCGCAGTGCTTCGTCGGTGAAGCCGTCGATCTGCTTCCCGTATCGCGACGTGGCCCGGACCAGGAAGTGGCGCGCCAAACCCGGAATGTCCTCCCGCCGCTCGCGGAGCGGAGGGAGTCGAATCTCGACCGTGTTCAACCGATAGAGGAGATCTTCCCGGAACCGGCCCTCCGACACCTCTCGGCCGATGTCGATATTGGTGGCCGCTAGGACGCGCACGTCCACGTGCTTCGATCGGGAGGAGCCGACGCGCTGCATCTCTCCGGTCTGGAGGACGCGCAGAAGCTTGGCCTGCTGGGCCGCGGGGAGATTGCCCACTTCGTCGAGAAAGAGCGTCCCGCCGTCGGCCAGCTCGAAGTACCCGACCCGGTCGCTCCGCGCGTCGGTAAAGGCGCCCTTCATGTGGCCGAAGAGCTCGCTCTCGAAGACGCCTTCCGCCAACCCGCCCGCGTTCACCGTCACGAGCGGCCGATCGGCACGTGGGGAGAGGCCGTGGAGCCACCGGGCGATGACTTCCTTTCCCGTTCCGTGCTCGCCCGTAATCAGGACGCTCGCTTCGGAAGGGCCGATCCGATGGAGGAGGTGCAGGACCGGCTTCATCGCCCGCGATTCGGCGATCAGCTCCGGAAGTCCCTCGCGCCGGAGCAGCCGATTCTCGCTCTCCAAACGCTCGGACCGCCGCAGGGCACGGCCCAGGTCGACCTGCGTGCGCAGGGTCGATACGATCCGGGCGTTGTCCCACGGCTTTTCGATGTAGTCGCGCGCGCCCCGTCGCATCGCCTCCACGGCACCCTCGACACTGCTCCAGGCCGTCATGACGACCACGGGCAGCATCGGGTCCGCGGCTCGAAGCGTCCCGAGCAGGTCCATGCCCTCGCGCCCGGAGGTCGTGTCGCGCGCGTAGTTCAGGTCCATGAGGACGGCGTCGAACTCCCGCTCGTCCACGGCGTGCAGCACGCCGGCCGGCGAGCTCGCCGTCTCGACCTGAAAGCCCTCGCCCTTTAGCAGCAGGCGGAGGGCTTCGAGGACGTCTCCCTGGTCGTCGGCGACGAGGACGCGCGAA
>DATEND010000191.1:0-5917 GCA_035275245.1 Candidatus Eiseniibacteriota bacterium | reverse complement strand
GCCGCGCTCAAGGACGGAAGCATCGCGTTCCTCCCCGCGGAGGGCGTCTACGGCTACCACGTCCTCGCGTCCCACCAGGAGGCGGTCGCGCGGCTTGCGGCGTTCAAGCGGCGCGGTCCGGGATCCGATGGGAAGGGGTGGATCGCCCTCGTCGGACGGTCCGAGGACGCCTACCGCTGGGTCCGGTCCTTACCCGCGGCCGCCGCGGCGTTGATCCGCGCGCACTGGCCGGGTGCCCTGACCCTCATCCTCGATGCCGGTCCGAGCCTGCCCGCCGCGCTTCGCACCGTGGACGGAACCGTGGCCCTTCGGTGCCCCGGGTCTCCGCTCCTGCGAGACGTCATCCTTGCTGCCGGCGGGCTCGTGGTGTCGACGTCCGCCAATGAGCCGGGCGCGCCCCCCGCGACGGAGCCCATCGCGCCGGGGGACGAGCCGGACGGGGTCGATCTGGTGGTCGACGCGGGGCGTCTTTCGGGCGAGGTCTCGACGATCGTGCGAGTCGAAGGAGATGCCATTCGCATCCTTCGCGTGGGGGCGATTTCGCTTGCGGGAAGGGGCCCTTGACCGGACCACCGACCCCCCCTAAACTGGTTGCGTCCGCTAATGTTCTCCCGAGTCCAGTTCGAGGCCCATGTTCCAAATTCTCGTGGTTTGCACCGGAAATACCTGCCGAAGCCCCATGGCGGAAGGGATCTTACGATCGCTTTTGCCTCCGGACTTGGCCGGCCACGTGAAGGTCCTCTCCGCCGGCACGGCCGCGCATGAGGGGATGCCGGCGACCACGTACGCCGTCGAGGCCACGGGGGCCCGGGGGATCGACTTGAGGCAGCACCGCTCCCAGGAGCTGACGGCCGCGTTGGTGCAGGAATCCGACCTGATCTTGGGCATGGAGCCGGCGCACGTGGATCGCGTGCTGGAGCTGGCCCCGGACGCGGCGGAGCGGACGCATCTGATCACGGCCCAGGTGTCAGGTAGCGGTCGCCCCGGGACACAAGGCATTGCCGATCCGATCGGCGGCGCGCTCGACGAATACGACGATACGTTCAACAAGATCCGGAGTCATCTCCTCCGCTGGCTGCCCCTCATCCGGGATGCCGTCGAGCGGAGCGAGGGCGTTCGATAATGCCGGCGCGGCGGCGAGCTGCGTCCGGACAGGGAGGATCCATGGCGGTGGAAGCGAAGCCGGTCATCTGGATGAACGGAAAACTCGTCCCCTACGACGAGGCGAAGATCCACGTCCTCTCGCACGTCGTGCACTACGGCTCGAGCGCCTTCGAAGGGATCCGCGCCTACGCGACCCCGAAGGGAACGGCGATCTTTCGCCTCGACCTCCACATTCAGCGTCTGATCGATTCCTGCAAGATCGCGCGGATCGACATCCCGTACACGTACCAGCAGCTGATGGACGCCACGACGGAGACGGTCCGCGCGAACGGCGGGATCGCCTGCTACATCCGTCCGGTCGTCTATCGGGGGCACAAGACCCTCGGCGTGAATCCGACCGGCGTCCCGGTCGACGTCGCGATCGCCACGCTGAATTGGGGCAAGTACCTCGGGAAGGACGCCCTCGATCACGGCATCGCCTGCAAGGTCTCCTCGTGGCGGCGCGCGGCGCCCGACACGTTCCCGTCGATGGCGAAGACCGGCGCCAACTACATGAACAGCCAGCTCGTGAAGCTCGAGGCGATCACGGACGGATACCAGGAGGGAATCGCGCTCGATTCCTTCGGTTTCATCGCGGAGGGAAGCGGCGAGAACATCTTCCTCGTGCGAAACGGCATCCTCCACACGCCGACGATCGGGAGCGCGATCCTGCCGGGCATCACGCGGGACACCGTCATGACGCTGGCACGCGATCTGGGCATGGAGGTGCGCGAGGAGCAAATTCCGCGCGAGTGCCTCTACATCGCGGACGAGGTGTTCTTGACCGGAACGGCCGCGGAGATCACCCCGATCACCACGATCGACCGGCTCCCGGTGGGGAACGCCAAGGTCGGCCCGGTGACCCGGCGTCTCCAAGAGGCGTTCTTCGAGGTGATCGAGGGCAAGACGCGCGACCGCCACGGATGGCTCTTCCCGATCACGGCGCGCGCGAAGGTGCAGCGCGCCGCGAAGAAGGCGCGCTGATCCGACCGGCGGTCGGGCGGACCGCAACCGCATGACGCCCCGCGCCGAGACGGCCGTGCCAGGGACCGAATTGGACCCGATGAACGCATCTCTGGCCGCGGTCGATCCCGACATCGACGCCGCGATCAAGGCGGAGATCGTCCGGCAGCGCTCCACCGTGGAGCTGATCGCCTCCGAGAACTTCGTGAGCGAGGCGGTGCTCCAGGCGATGGGGACGCCGCTCACCAACAAGTACGCCGAGGGCTATCCCGGCAAGCGGTACTACGGCGGCTGCGAGCACGTGGACGTCGCGGAGTCGCTCGCCATCGAGCGCGCGAAGTCCCTGTTCGGTGCCGAGCACGCGAACGTCCAGCCCCACGCGGGCGCGCAGGCGAACTTCGCCACCTACATGGCGCTCATGCCGCCCGGCTCGACGCTCCTCGGCATGGCCTTGGCGCACGGCGGCCACCTGACGCACGGCCACAAGGTCTCCTACTCGGGGATCGTCTTCAAGGCCGTCCAGTACGGGCTCTCCGAGGAGACCGGCCTTCTCGACTACGATCAGGTCGCGCGCCTCGCGCGCGAGGCGAAGCCTCAGGTCATCGTCGCGGGCGCGAGCGCCTATCCGCGGGTGATCGACTTCGCGCGCTTCCGAGCGATCGCCGACGAGGTCGGCGCGCGGTTCGTCGTGGACATGGCGCACATCGCCGGTCTGGTGGCGGCCGGGGAGCACCCGAACCCGGTGCCGCACGCGGACGTCGTGACCACGACGACGCACAAGACGCTGCGCGGCCCGCGGAGCGGCCTCATCCTTTCCCGCTCGGCCTTCGCGAAGGCGATCGACAAGTCGGTCTTCCCGGGGATGCAGGGCGGCCCGCTCATGCACATGATCGCGGCGAAGGCGGTCTGCCTGAAGGAAGCCGCCGCGCCGTCGTTCCGCGACTACGCGCGGCAGGTCGTCCGGAACGCGAAGACGCTGGCCGCGGGGCTCACGGCTTCCGGGTACGCGCTGGTGACGGGCGGCACGGACAACCACCTGCTCCTGGTCGATCTCAAGAAGACCCCCTTTTCCGGCGCCGACGCGGAAAACGCGCTTCATGCGGCCGGAATCACCGTGAACAAGAACGCGGTTCCGAGCGATCCTCGCCCGCCGGCGGTCACGAGCGGGATCCGAATCGGAACGGCTGCGGTTACGACCCGAGGGTTCGGCGAGGCCGAGATGCGACTCCTGGCGAAATGGATCGACGAAGCGCTTCAGAAGCGCGACGACGCCGCGACGCTCGGCCGCATCCGAGCCGAGGTGGAGAAGCTCTGCAACGACTTCCCGCTCTACCCGAACCGTTCCCGCTAACCCATTCCATCCAATAGGGATCACCAGATGACCGAACTGACCCTGGAAGAACGGACCGCGCGGGTCCGAGAGGAGAGCGCGTTCGTCCAGCCTCTTCTCCGCGAGATCGAGGGAACGATCGTGGGGCAAGGCGAGATGGTCCGCCGGATCCTGATCGGGCTCCTGGCCGACGGACACCTGCTCCTCGAAGGGGTGCCGGGCCTCGCGAAGACGCTCGCGGTGAAGACGGTCGCTCAGGCCATCGACGCGCGCTTTCATCGAATTCAGTTCACGCCCGATCTCCTGCCCGCCGACTTGACGGGAACGCTCGTCTACGACCAGAAGAGCGGATCGTTCACGCCCAAGTTCGGACCGGTCTTCACGCAAATCCTTCTCGCCGACGAAGTGAACCGCGCGCCGGCGAAAGTGCAAAGCGCGCTCCTCGAGGCGATGCAGGAGCGCCAGGTCACGATCGGCGACACGACGTACCCGCTCGACGGGCTCTTCTGGGTCCTGGCCACGCAGAATCCGATCGAGCAGGAGGGCACCTATCCGCTCCCCGAGGCGCAGATGGATCGGTTCCTCCTCAAGATCAAGGTGGGGTATCCGAGCCCGGACGAGGAGGGGACGATTCTCGATCGCATGGGCGGCGCGCCCCCCACGCCGCCGAAGGCGGTCGTTCCGGTGGACCGCATCAAGGCGACGCGTCTCGTGGTGAATTCCATCTACCTGGACGCGCGGATCCGCCGGTACATCGTCGACCTGGTCCACGCGACCCGCGAGCCCGAGCGGTTCGGTCTCGACCTGAGGCCGCTCATCCAATTCGGCGCGTCCCCTCGCGCGACGCTCGCGCTCGCGCGGGCGGGACGGGCGAACGCGTTCCTGGACGGCCGCGCCTACGTGACCCCCGACGACATCAAACTCCTGGCCCCGGACGTCTTCCGTCACAGAATTCTCCTGACCTACGAGGCCGAAGCCGAAGGCGTGCCGGTGGATGAAGTGACCCGCCGGATCCTCGCCCGCGTCGAAGTGCCGTGATCACGCCTGAACTCCTCGCCCAGGTCCGGCGCCTCACCATCCGGAGCCGGCGGGCGGTCGAGGAGGTCTTCTCCGGCGCGTATCGAAGCGCGTTTCGCGGGAAGGGCCTCGAGTTCTCCGAGGTTCGGGAATACGTCTCCGGCGACGACGTGCGTTCGATCGACTGGAACGTGACCGCGCGCGCGGGGAAGCCCTTCGTAAAGCGCTTCGACGAAGAGCGCGAGCTGACCGTGGTCGTCGCGATGGACCTCTCCGGGTCCCTGGGCTTCGGGAGCGGCGCGCGCACCAAGCGGGAAACCGCCGCCGAGGCAGGGGCGTTGATCGCGCTCGCCGCCGCGCGCAACCGGGACCGCGTCGGGCTCCTCCTCTTCACGGATCAAGTGGAGCTCTACCTGCCGCCGGGGAAGAGCCGCGCGCGATCCCTCCGCATCGTGCGCGAGATGGTCGCGTACGAACCGGAGGGCCGGGGCACCGACCTGGCCGGAGCGTTCGCGTTCCTCGGTCGCGTGCTCCGCAGGCGCGCCATCGTTTTCTTGATTTCGGATTGGATCGCGTCCGACTTCGACCGCCCGCTCGCGTTCCTGGGCCGCCGCCACGAGGTCGTTTCGCTCGAGGTGAGCGATCCGTTCGAGCGCGAGCTGCCGGCGTCGGGTCTCGTGCGCGCGCGCGATCTCGAGTCCGGGCGGAGCATCTGGGTGGACCTAGGCGCCAAGTCGGGACGCGCCGAAATGCGCGCGGCGCGGTCGCGGCGCGCGCGCGGGCTCTCGGACTCCCTCATTCGGGCGCGCGCCGACCGGATTACGCTCGACGTCGGCCAACCGGCCGCGCATGCCTTGATCCGACACTTCGAACAGCGGGTTCATCGCCGCGGATGAGCCTCCGTCCGGCGGTCCTCCCCGCGGCCCTCGCGGCGCTCCTCGTGGCGGCGACCGGCGGCTGCAATCGCGACGCGCCCGGCGGCGGCAACGCGGCGGTGCGCGAGGAGTCGCGGAGCGGCCTTCACTATCGCCTTCGAAGCGAGGTCGCGCCGAGGCGCGCCACGCTCGGCGAGCCCGTTCGTTGGAAGCTGACCGCGGAACTCCCCGGGTCCGTGACGTCCGGGCCGCTCGTCCTGGCCCCGGCCGGATCCGCGCTCGAGGTGAAGCAGCGCGGCGACGTGGCGAAGGAAGGGAGCCGCTGGGTCTGGACGCAAGACGTGCGGGGCTTCGACCTGGGCACGCTCGCGCTGCCCGCCGCGCGGATCGAGGTCTTGGGGAAGGGCGTTCGCGACACGCTCGTCTTTCCCCCCGACACGCTCGCCGTGGATTCGCTGACCCAGGCACGGTCCGATTCGCTCGTCCCGGACCGCGGCGCGGTGCAGACCGAGCTTCGTCCCATCGACTACGTGGTCTTGGCCGGGATTGCCCTGCTGGTGCTCGCGATCCTCTGGTTCACGATCGCCGC
>DATEND010000190.1:0-4024 GCA_035275245.1 Candidatus Eiseniibacteriota bacterium | reverse complement strand
ACACGTTGGCGTGAATACCACGTAAGGCCTCGAGGTGCCCGACCGAGGGCGCGAGCGCGAAGTAGATCGTCGGCGTACCTTTCGGGAGCGCCTTGAGCACGCGGTTGGCCGACGCCGCGGCCGTGGTCGCGAAGTCACGCGGCGGGAGCCAGCCGGCCTGCGTGTCGAAGAGCATGACCGCGTCCACGCCGGCGCCGATCTGCGCCTTCAGGTAGTCAATCGTCGCGTCGCAGAGAATGTCGATCAACCGCGCGAACCACTCGGGATCGCGCGAGAGGAAGGACCGCGTGCGGGAGAGATCCTTGATGCCGCCGTTCTCGATCAGGTACGACGCCACCGTGAAAGGCGCGCCCGCGAAGCCGATCAAGGGAACGCGGCCGGCGAGACGCTCACGCACCGCGCGAATCACAGGTTTCACGTGCGGTACCGACGCCTCTGCGCCCTGCCATTTGAGCCGGGCGAGATCCTCGCGGTGCTCGATGTGGAATTCGAGGGCCGGCGCCGGATTGAACGTCACCGGCACGCCGAGCCCGATCACCGGAATCAGGATGTCCGAGAAGAGGATCGCCGCGTCGAATCCAAATCGCTCGATCGGCTGCGCCGTGACCTCCGCGCATAGCTCCGGCGTGGTGCACGCTTCCAGGAACGAATGCTTCTCCCGGAGCGCCCGGTATTCGGGGAGGTAGCGTCCGGCCTGGCGCATGACCCAGACCGGCGTCTCCGCGATGGGCTCGTTTCGGCACGCACGAAGGAACGTGAACGCGGATGCGAGCGATGGTCCCTGAGTCATCGGAGTCCCTCCATAGCCTCGTCTGCGGCCTCCAGCGTCCGGTCGATCTCCGTGTCGCCATGGGCGTCGGAGAGGAACGCGGCCTCGAATTGTGACGGAGGGAGGTAGATCCCCCGCTCCAGCATTCCGTGAAAGAACCGAGCGTACTTCTCTCGGTCGGCCGCGCGAACGTCCGACATGGTCTCGACGCGCGCAGGCCCAAAGTAGAGCGTCCACATCGTACCGACCGCGTTCACGGCCCCGGGAATTCCGCGCCGAGTCAGGATCTCCCGAAGCCCGGCCGCAAGGATGTCCGTGGAATACCTCACGCGACGAAGCAACATGGGGTCACGCTCGAGGACCTCGAGGGTCGCGATGCCCGCGGCCATCGAGAGCGGATTTCCCGAGTAGGTGCCGGCCTGGTACACCGGTCCTTCCGGCGCCACGCGCGCCATCAAGTCGGCGCGCCCGCCGAACGCCGCCGCGGGAAGCCCGCCGCCGATCACCTTTCCCAGCGCCACGAGGTCGGGGCGGACGCCGTATAGCTCGGCCGCGCCGCAGTACTCCATACGGAATCCGCTCATCACCTCGTCGAAGATCAACACCGCACCGTGCCGGTCGCAGAGCGCGCGAAGGCCCGGGAGAAAACCAGGTGCCGGCGGCAGCACGCCGTAGTTCCCGACCACCGGCTCCACGATTACGGCCGCGATGGCGGCCGGCTCGCGCTCGAAGTGCGCCGCGACCGACGCCAGGTCGTTGAACCCCGCGATCCGCGCTTCGTTCGCCGCCGATTCGGGGACGCCGGGAGAGTCGGGGGTTCCGAGCGTCGCCAAGCCCGATCCCGCCTTCATCAAGAAGGGATCGGCATGGCCGTGATAGCAGCCGTCCAGCTTCACGTAGGCGCTTCGCCCCGTGGCGGCGCGCGCCACCCGGAGGGCGCTCATGGTCGCCTCGGTGCCCGTCGAGACGAAGCGGAGCCGCTCGGCGGCGGGATAGAAGCGCCGAACGCGTTCGGCAAGGTCGATCTCGAGGCGGGTACTGGCGCCGTAAAGGGTGCCCGCCTTGGCCTGGCGCTCCACCGCCTTCACGACGTCCGGGTGCGCGTGGCCGAGCAGCAAGGGCCCCCAGCCCAGGACGTAGTCGAGCAGGCGATTTCCGTCCTCGTCGGTGAGATAGGCGCCGGAGGCCGACGCGATGAAGCGCGGCGTCCCGCCCACCGCGCGAAACGCGCGCACGGGCGAGTCCACGCCGCCGGGCAGGAGCCCTTGGGCGCGCTTCATCAGTATTTCACTCTCGGTCGTCTTCGCGGGCGGGCCGAGTGGCGCGACCGGCGGTCCCGAGCGGGCTTCGCTCACGTTTGCCTCATTCCTCGCGCCGGTCCAGGAGCGGCGCGACTTCCTTCGCGAAGTAGGTCAGGATGACGTCGGCGCCGGCGCGACGGATCGACACCAGCGTCTCGAGCGCCGCGCGTTCGCCGTCGAGCCAGCCGCTTTGCGCGGCGGCTTTGATCATGGCGTACTCGCCCGACACATTGTAGGCCGCGACCGGGACACCGAAGCGTTCCTTCACGCGGCGGATCACGTCGAGGTAGGGAAGCGCCGGCTTCACCATCACCATGTCCGCGCCCTCGTCCAAGTCGAGGGCGACTTCCCGCAGCGCCTCGTCGGCGTTGGCCGGATCCATCTGGTAGCCCTTCCGGTCGCCGAACTTCGGCGCCGACTCGGCGGCCTCGCGAAACGGGCCGTAGAAGGCGCTCGCGTACTTGGCGGAGTAGGCGACGATCGGCGTCTCCGCATGTCCCGCCTCGTCCAGCGCGCGACGGACCACCCCGACCCGTCCGTCCATCATGTCGCTCGGCGCGATCAGGTCGGCGCCCGCCTCCGCGTACGCCACGGCGGCGCGGGCCAGAAGCGGGAGCGTGCGGTCGTTGTCGACGCGATCGCCGTTCAGGACACCGCAGTGCCCGTGATCCGTGTATTCGCAGAGGCACACGTCCGCCCAGACGAGGAGATCGGGCGTCGCCTGCTTGAGCGCGCGGATGGCGCGCGGCACGATGCCGTCGGGCGCGTACGCCTCGCGCCCCTCGGCGTCCTTGGATGCCGGGATGCCGAAGAGGATGACGCCGCCGACGCCGAGCGCGGTCAGCTCCTCCGCCTCGCGCGCCGCTTCGTCCAAAGAGAGCTGCGCGTGACCCGGCATGGAGGCGATCGGACGCCGCACACCCGAGCCGTGGCACACGAAGAGCGGCGCCACGAGGTCGCCGGCGGTGAGGGACGTCTCACGCGAGAGCGCGCGGAGCGCGGGCGTGGCGCGGAGGCGGCGAAGCCGGGTCGCGGGAAACGTCATCGCACGCTCCCGGCCGCCGCGGTCGCTCGGAGCGCGCCACGAACGCAGTCGTCGAAGGGCTCGCACGGCGCGCCCGTCGGGCGAAGCGCTTGGTGATAGCCCCACTGGAGGAGCGCCTGGTAGGTCGTCTGGCCTCGCGCGATCGCCGTCGCGCGCCGATGAATCGCGTCGGACGCGTTCGGATCGAGGAGGCGCTCCAGTCCGGCGACTCCAGACGGGCTGTAGAACGCGATCACACACGGCCGCTCGCCCGGAAGCGCGCGCGTCAAGGGCGCCACGTCGCACGCGACGTACTCGGTGCGATAGACCTCGAAGCGGTCGACCGAAATTCCCGCGCCCGCGAGCGCGTCGGGCAATTCGGTCAGCGCGCGGTCGCCGTGGATGAACGCCACGCGTCGGATCCCGCTCTGCGGCGCCATCCCGATCAGTTGATTCGCGAGGTTCAAGGCGCCCAGCCCTTCGCGCGGTGCGGTGACGGCGATGCCGGCGCCCGCGATCGGGGCGGCGCTCTCCGTGCCGACCGCGAAGAGGGGAATCCGCGTCAGCACCTCGCGCTGTCCGGGAAGCGCCATCGCGGCGAGCACGGAGGCCGCGCGGCGGCTCGTCCACGCGAGCGCCGTTCCTTCCGGCGCGTTCGAAAGCCAGCGCAGGAACTCCGCCACCTGAGCGCCGGGCTTCGTCTCGAAGAGCTTGAGCCTGAGCGTCTCGTAGCCGAGTTCGCCGGCGAACGCGGCCAGCGCGTCGTCGGCGGAATCCACCCGCGTGATCGTGAAGAGCGGCTTCGTCTGCTCGGTCGGCTTCGTCATGGCCATACCTCGTTGCTTCGAACCTCGGACAGAATTTCCTTCGCTCCATGCGCGAGGAGTGCCGCGCCGAGCGATCGGCCGAGCGCCTCGGGCGCGCCCATCG
>DATEND010000189.1:0-3676 GCA_035275245.1 Candidatus Eiseniibacteriota bacterium | reverse complement strand
TCCTCATGACGCGCGCGTACCACGCCGAGCACGGGAACGCACGCGAGGAGGTAATCGTCCCCGATTCGGCGCACGGGACGAACCCGTCGACGGTCCACCAGGTCGGGTATCGGGTCGTCACGGTCCCGTCGGGTCCGGACGGTTGCGTCGACATGGGGGCCCTCAAGGCCGCCGTTTCCGGGAAGACGGCGGCGATGATGCTCACGAACCCAAACACGCTCGGGATCTTCGAGCGGAACGTGGGTGAGATCGCGCGGTTGATCCACGAAGCGGGGGCGCTCCTCTACCTGGACGGCGCGAACCTGAACGCGATGGTCGGTCTCGCGAACCCCGGCGCGATGGGATTCGATTTCGCGCACATCAACCTCCACAAGACGTTCAGCACGCCGCACGGGGGCGGCGGACCGGGTGGGGGCGTGCTCTGTGTACGCGCCGATCTGGAGCCCTACCTGCCGGCGCCGGTGCTCGCGCGGGACGGCGACGGCTATCGGTGGGACACCGATCGCCCGCGATCGATCGGCCGGGTCCACTCGCACTATGGCAACTTCGGAATCCTCGTCCGGGCGCTCGCCTACATTAGCTCGCTCGGGGGATCCGGCATTGCCGAGGTGAGCCGCGAGGCCATCCTGAACGCGAACTACCTCAAGGCCCGGCTTCGCGAGGCGTACACGCCGTCCCACGAGGGGCTCTGCATGCACGAGTTCGTTCTCTCGGCGAATCGGCAGAAGGCGCGCGGCGTGAAGGCGCTTGACATCGCGAAGCGGCTCCTCGACTTCGACATGCACGCGCCGACGACGTACTTCCCGCTGATCGTCGACGAAGCGCTCATGATCGAGCCCACCGAGACGGAGACGAAGGCATCGCTCGATTCGTTCGCGGACGCGCTCCTGGCCATCGATCGCGAGTCGATCGAGGACCCGGACCGGCTGAAGCAGGCCCCCACGCGGACGCCGGTGCGACGCTTGGACGAGGGCCGCGCCGCGCGGGAGCTCAAGCTATCCTGGCAGGATCTCGAGGCGGGCGGTGGGGGCGCGTGAGCCGGCGGTGGCGCGCGAGCCGGCGCCGTCCGCGGCTGCCGGCGAGTTGAGCTGGAGCGTGTGGCCGGCGAAGAAGCGTCCTCTGAGCGCGGCGGTGCTCCTCGGGGCGGCCGTGATCCTGGGCGTTCTCGTGGAGCAGGGGACGGGGGATCGCGTGCTGGCTACGGCGGCGCCGCTCTTCGTCTTGATCTCGGTCTCGTCGTTCCTTCTTCCGACGACGTATCGCCTCCACGCCGAGGGCTTCGAGGTCCGTTCGTTCGGGATGGTGCGGACGAGGCCGTGGAGCGAGATTCGGAGAATCGAGACCGACGCGAACGGCGTCTTCCTGAGCCCGTTCGAACGGAAGAACTGGCTCGACGCCTATCGCGGCGCGCGCCTGTTGACCGGAGGGAATCGCGATCAAGTGGTGGCGTTCGTCGAAGCGAAGCTCGCCGCCGGGGCTCCCTGACGACCCCGCGGGGGCCGAGATGAGCCCGGGAGCGCCGACGGCGGGGAAGGCCCCACCGCCGGCCGATCCGCGGGCTCGCACGCCGGAGGACGATCTCCTGTTCGATCGGATCGCCGAGGCGACGGTGCGCTACCGGATGACCGTTCCGGCGATCCTGTTCTTGGAGAGCGTCAAGCCGCTCTCGTTCGTGGGCAGCCAGGCGCTCCACTTCTTCGAGCCGATGGTTCGAGCGATCTTCACGATCCCGGACTACGAGCGCTTCGCGGAGCTGATGGAGCGGCGCGAGAATTTCGAGGCGCTCCTCGTCGCGATCGAGAAGAAGGACGACGCGGCCCGCCGCGAAGAGCGGGAGCGCCGCGACCAGAAGCGCGCGGAGAAGAAGGCGCGCCAAAACCGAAAGGAACCGACGTGAGTTTGCCGAACCCCGAATCGCTCCGGTCCATCCTGGCCACCGACTGCGGGAGCACCACGACCAAGGCGATCCTGATCGAGAAACGCGGCGACGAATACCGCCTCATCGTTCGCGGGGAGGCGCCGACCACCGTCGAAGCCCCGTTCGAGGACGTGACCCGCGGCGTGCTGAACGCGATCATGGAAGTGGAGGAGCTGGCCGGGCGGAAGATCCTGGACGGCGAGCGAATCATCAGCCCGCAGAAGGGCGACGAGGGCGTGGATCTCTACATCTCCACATCGTCGGCGGGCGGCGGCCTCCAGATGATGGTCTCCGGCGTGGTGAAGAGCATGACCGGCGAGAGCGCCCAGCGGGCCGCCTTGGGAGCCGGCGCCATCGTGATGGACGTAATCGCGTCGAACGACGGGCGGCTCCCGCACGAGAAGATCAAACGGATCCGCCAGCTTCGCCCCGACATGATCCTTCTCTCCGGCGGAATCGACGGCGGCACGACGTCCCACGTCGCGGAGATGGCCGAGCTCCTCGCCGCCGCGGAGCCGAAGGCGCGCCTCGGCGCCGGCTACGAGCTGCCGGTGATCTACGCGGGGAACAAGGAGGCGGCGGGCATCGTCAAGGAGCGCCTCGCGGACAAGACCGCGCTCGTGATCACCGACAACCTGCGCCCGGTGCTCGAGCGCGAGAACCTGACGCCCGCCCGGGACCGGATCCACGATCTCTTCATGGAGCACGTCATGGCGCACGCTCCGGGCTACAAGAAACTGATGACGTGGAGCCCCGTGCCCATCATGCCGACGCCCGGCGCGGTGGGGCTCATCATCGAGACGATCGCGCGCGAGGAGAAGATCAACGTGATGGGTGTCGACATCGGCGGCGCCACGACGGACGTGTTCTCCGTGTTCCAGGGCGTGTTCAATCGAACCGTGAGCGCGAACCTGGGCATGTCCTACAGTGTGTCGAACGTGCTGGCCGAGGCGGGCCTCGAGAAGATCCTTCGGTGGGTGCCCTTCGAGATCGGCGAGCTCGACCTTCGAAACCGGATCAAGAACAAGATGATCCGCCCGACGACGATTCCGCAATCCCTCGAGGAGTTGATCATCGAGCAGGCGATCTCGCGCGAAGCCCTGCGGCTCGCCTTCGAGCAACACAAGATGCTGGCCGTCGGACTCAAGGGCGTGCAGCAAGAGCGGACCATCTCCGACACCTTCGAGCAGAGCGGAAGCGGCGAGACGCTCGTTCGGCTCGATCACCTGGACCTGCTCGTCGGAAGCGGCGGCGTTCTCTCGCACGCGCCGCGGCGCGCGCAGGCGGCGCTGATGCTCCTCGACGCGTTCCTCCCCGAGCACTTGACGGAGCTCGCGGTGGACTCGATCTTCATGATGCCCCAGCTCGGCGTCCTCTCGACCGTCCACCCGAATGCGGCGCGCCAGGTCTTCGAGAAGGACTGCTTGATTCGCCTGGGCACGAGCGTCGCGCCCGTCGGCCCCGGCAAGGAAGGACAGACCGCGCTTCACGTGGTCCTTGAGATGCCGGGCGGCAAGCGGGACGAGTTCTCGATTCCGTTCGGCGGGCTCAGGCTCGTTCCGTTGGCGGACGGCCAAACCGCGAAGGCCACGCTCCGGCCGGAGAAGGCGTTCGACGTGGGGGACGGAAAGGGGCGCGAGCGGACCGTTTCCCTCCGCGGGGGCGTCGTGGGCCTTCTCTTCGACTGCCGTGGACGGCGTCCGTTCGGGTTGCCGTCGGATCGCGCGACCAGAATCGCGAAACTGAACCAGTGGAACG
>DATEND010000188.1:0-4650 GCA_035275245.1 Candidatus Eiseniibacteriota bacterium | reverse complement strand
ACTCGCCGGAATCCCAGAACGGCACCGTCGGCGTCAGGGTCCGGATGTACGTCAGGAGCGGCACGCCGAAGGCCAGCGCCGCCACCAAGGCGTGCCACCGCTTCATCGAATTCAACGTTTCCTCGCTTTGCCCGTGGAGACGCGCGCCTCCCGCTTTCGTTTCAGATGCTGCTCCAGTGCGCGCCGTGGAGTCCGAGATAGGAAGATGAGACCCCCCAGAAGGCTGATCAGGACCGAAATCAAGTACGTCAGGAACGGAATCGTGAACGCCTGCTCGCGCGTGAGCCCCGCCATCTGGAAGAGCACGACGGCGGCTCCCTCTCGAACGCCGAGCCCGTTGAGCGAAATCGGCAGGGACACGAGCGCCGCCAGGACCGGCACGAACAGGAAGTAATACCCGGCCGCGAGCCGAACGCCAAGCGCCAGTCCGACGATGTAATGGACGAGGATCCGGCTCACCTGGACCATCGTCGAGGCCACAAACGCCTGGAACAGGGCGCCGCCCTGGCTCCGGAAACCATGGAGATCGTCCATGAGACGCGCGATGGCCCGTTCCACCGTGTGCCACCCCATCGCCCGGAACGGCCATTCGAAGGCCTCGAGCACGCGGCGATAGAAGACGCTCATGAACAAGAGGAGCACGATCACGAAGACCGTGAAGATCGCGCCGTAGATGGCGTAGAGCCGCACGTGATCGAGCGCGGCCACCGACGCGACGACGGCCACGAGCCCGATCGCCAAGACGCCGATCAGGCGATCCATCAACGTCGCGGAGAAAACCGGACTCACGTGCTTGGCGTGCTTGGCCGCGTCCGAGATCCTCGCGATGTCGCCGCCGATGTTCGAGGGGAGAAAATTGTTGAAGAAGAGACCAACGAAATAATACGAGGCGGCCTTTCGATACGGGATCGAGACGCCCTGCGCGCGAAGGAGGCGCGCCCAGAGCCAACTGCCGATCAAGCTCGAGAGGAGAAAGAGCCCGGCCGCGGCCAGGAGGAGCATGGGGTCCGCCGGACGCACGGTGGCCCAGATGTCCCCCGGCGATACCTTCGCGACGACGTAGATGAAGAGCCCGATCGAAAGCACCATCTTGAGCGCGATCAGGACCACTTTATTCCGCTCGATGAAGCCCTTCACGCGGGCCGGGCTCACGCGGCACCCCGAGCGGCGGCCGACAGGAGAACGGCCCGGCTCTCCTGAAAGCAGGTCTCCCAGTCGAACCGGTGCGCCCATTCGAGCGCCGCGGCCGACATCCGGAGGCGAAGCGCGTGGTCCGTGAGGAGGCGTACGATCGCGGCCGCGAGAAGCGCGGCGTCGCCGTGCGGGGTCAGGATTCCGGTCTCCCCGTCGCGCACCGATTCCGTGAGCCCCGGGCTCCGGCTCGCCACGACCGGCGTGCCGCAGGCGTTGGCCTCGATCACGGTGAGCCCCCACCCTTCCTTCGGCGAGGGGCAGACGGCGACCTGCGCGGCGTTCAGGGCCGCCACCTTGCCCTGGAGCGGCAACGCCCCGAGAAAACGAACCGCGTCGGCCACGCCGAGCGAAGCGGCGAGGCGCTCGAGCTCCGGTCGGTAGGGACCATCCCCGACGATCGTGAGGGCGGCGCCCGGAACGGACGCGCGGACCAAAGGAAGGGCCCGAATCGCGTGCTGGGCCCCCTTGTATTTCCGGAGACGACCCACGAAGACCACGTGCGGCTCGGTCCGCCGATCGGGCGGGACGAGCACGCCGTAGTCCTCCTGCGTCAGGCCGCAGCGCACGACCGAGATCGAGTCGCGTCGAATGCCGCGGCGTGCCAAGTCGTCGCGCGTGCTCTCGGAAATGGCGAGAAACGGCGTGCTTCGATAGACGAGCGGAATCATCACCTCGTGGGCCCGGACGATGAGACCGACCGGAAGCGAAGCCTCGCGAAATACGGTGGACCCGAAGAGATGGGGCACGACGGCGAGCACCGGCGCGCGCGCGAAGAGCGGCGTGAAGAACGGGACCTTGTTGATGTCTTCAAGGACCAGGTCAAACCGCTCCCTCCGGTAGTGGCGGCGATAGAGCGTGCCCAGGGCGAGGTGCGCATTGTACCACGATCCCCCCCGGTGGACCCGGATCCCCGCGATCGAATCCCGCACCTCGGCGCCCGGAAATCGCTCGGCGAGCCAGGTCACCTCGTCGCCGTCCCGCACGCAGCGTCGAAGGATCTCCACGAGGTGGAGTTCGGCCCCGCCGGCCTCCGGGTGTTTGGGATCCCTCCAGTTGAACGCGAGAATTCTCACACGGTTCCGCCGTGGGGGGCGGACGTAGACTTTCGACCCAGAGCGCCGATCACGAAATACGTGTACCAGGCGATCGGGGTCTTGGCCCAGAAGGCACGCCACGCGCGGAACGCGCCCGAAATCAGCGGCACCGGCGGGGGATAGAGCGGGAGTCGCGCGAGACCGCTCTTGAGCAGGGCCACCCGAATGCCACGATAGAAGAGTCCCGGGATCATCCACGCGCCGTACCGCCTCACGATCGTGACGCCGCATCGCTCCATCAGACGCTCGAGTTCTCCGATCGTGAATTCGGTCTCCCATCCCGCGAACCACTTTCCGATCGCGATCAGGACGTGCTTCATCGCCGTGTAGAGGTGAAACCGTTGCGGGACGTCGACGAGGAGGATGCCGCCCGGCTTCAGGGACCGCACGTTTTCGCGGAGCAGCGGCATCGGATCGCGAAAGTGCTCGAGCAGCCCTTGATGGAAGACGACGTCGAACGTCCCTTCCCGAAACGGGAGTCGCAGCGCGTCCGCGCGGACGAGAATCGCGCGCTGCCCTTCTCTCGCGGCGACCGCGCGCGCCACTTCGAGGGAGGCTTGGGAGTAGTCGAGGATGAACGGGATGGCGCCCTCGGCCGCGAGCGCGACCGAGTCGCGCCCGGAGCCGGCGCCCACTTCGAGCGCCCGCTTGCCCTTGGCCGGGCCTTGCGACAGGATCTGCTCCACGACCCGGCCGTCGGTCGGATAGACCGCGTCGATGTCGGCCCGCTCGCGCCAGAAGCGGGTCCAGTGCGCTTCGGTCGACGCTCGCACGCGACGCTATTCCCCCGTGGCGAGGCGCGTCGCGAGCACCTCCGGCAGGTGCGCCGCGCGAATTCTGCTCTGCGCGCCCTCGATGTCGTAGTCCACGCGCACGTATTCGATCTCGCCGGATCCGTCGTGAAGAACGAGAAAGCAGGCGCGCGGGTCGCGATCGCGCGGCTGTCCCACGCTGCCCACGTTGACGATGTAGCGGCGCCTCGGGTCGAGCCGAACGTCCACCAACGGAAGCTGCTTACAACCCGTGGGATCGGCCATGTAGACGGCCGGCTGGTGCGTGTGGCCGATGAAGCAGACGGGCTCGGTGAAGTACGCGAACTGCGGTTCCGCGTCGAACCGGTCGAGCAAGTACTCCCAGTCGCGCGGCGTCGCGGGGGAGGCGTGCACGCAATAGCAGGAACCCTCGATCGCCGTGAGGGGCAACTTCTGGAGGAACTCGCGATTCTCACGGGTCAGGGTCTTCGCGGTCCACTCCGCCGCGACGCGCGCGTAGATATTGAAGCGCGCCGCCTCCGGCCCGCCGCTCGCCGCCGCGTCGTGGTTTCCGAGCAGGATGACGTCGCAGCGCTCGCGAACGAGGTCGAGGCACTCGTTCGGGCTCGCGCCGTACCCAACGACGTCGCCCAGACAGATGATCCGTTCGGGCCGACGCTCGTCGATCACGCGAAAGACGGCCTGGAGCGCCTCCAGGTTTCCGTGGACGTCGGAGATGAAGATCGTTGTCATCCGATGGAGGGTCGCGCTTCGTGGGCGATTCGGTCAAGGATTCCGTTCACGAACGATCCCGACGTGTCCATGCCGTACTTCTTCGCGATCTCGATCGCCTCGTCGAGCGCGACTCGGGTCGGCGTGTCCGAATGGTAGAGGAGCTCGGCGGCCGCGAGGCGAATGACCGAGCGATCCGTCGCGGCCATCCTGCCGATCGGCCAGTTCACGGCGATCCGGCTGACCGCGGCGTCGATTTCGTTCACGTGCGCGGAGAGGCTTGCGACGAGCGACTCGGCGAACGAGCGAACGTCGTCCGTGGGCGACACGTCCTCGATGATCTCTGCCAGGCAGCGCTCCATCTCGTCGCCCGTGACGTCGGACTGATAGGTGGCGCGAAAGGCGAGCTCGCGCGCGTGTCGTCGCGCGTTCATCGCGTCCCCGGGCCCGTGCGAAGCGCCTTGATCGTGTTCGCCATCCGGACCGCGCCTTCGGCGGCCTCCTGGCCCTTGTTGCCGTATCGCCCGCCCGCCCGATCGAGCGCCTGCGCCTCCGTCTCCACGGTGAGCACGCCGAGGAGCGTGGGGACGCCGGTGTCGGCCGCGACGCGCGCGATCCCGCTCGCCGCCTCCCCGGCCACGTAGTCGAAGTGCGGCGTTTCGCCGCGGATCACGACGCCCAGGCAGATGACGGCATCGGCGCCGGACGCCGCGAGGCGCCGCGCCGCGAGGGGAAGCTCGAACGCGCCCGGCACGCGAACGACGGTCACGCGATCCGCCGGCACGCGGCACGCCGCGAGTCCCTCGAGCGCGCCGGCCAGTAGCCGCTCGCAGATCTGCTCGTGGAACCGGGCCGCGACGATCCCGATCGCGAGCCCG
>DATEND010000187.1:0-2663 GCA_035275245.1 Candidatus Eiseniibacteriota bacterium | reverse complement strand
GGCGGCGCCCCCGAGGCTCCCGCGCCGCGCCGCCGAATCCGGCGACGACTTCGCCCAGGTCTACCTCTACCTCATCACGGCGCTCGACCAGGGACTCGAGCGCGGCGAATTCTCCGAGGAGAGCTACCGGCTCATCCGTGGGAATTTGAAGCGACGGCTCGAGTCGATCGTGGCCGACCAACCGCGCTCCGGAACTCGCTGACCGAAGCAGTGATCCTCCGCGCGAACGGGATCCGGAAACGATTCGAATCGCGGTGGGTGCTGCGCGATGCCTCGATCGAGCTCCGATCCGGCGAGTGCGTGCTCCTCCAGGGCGCGAACGGATCCGGGAAGACCACCCTGGCGCAGATCCTCGCCACGTTGCTGACACCCGATCGCGGTGTCGTGGAATTCGACGGCGTGCCCGCGCTTCAGAAACGGCAGGCGACGCGTCGCGCGATCGGGTTCGCCTCGCACCGGCCGCTTCTCTACCCGGGGCTATCGCCGCTCGAGAACCTCTCCTTCTTCGGCCGCCTCGCGGGCGTGGAGCGCGCCGACACCCGCGCGGCGGACCTCCTCGCGCGCTTCGGCCTCGCCGCGTTCGCGCGGGCTCCGGTCGAGCGGTTTTCGCGCGGGATGCTCCAGCGCGTCGCGCTGATTCGGGCCATCCTTCCGTCCCCGCGGCTTCTGATCTTAGACGAACCGTACGCCGGTCTCGACGACGAGGGGAGCGGCACGCTCAACGGGCTCCTGTCCGAGGCACAAGGGCGGGGCGCCGCCATCCTGCTCGTGGCGCACGAACGGGAGCGCCCCGGCGCATTGGTCGGCCGCATATGTCAGATTCGGGAGGGCGGGGTGGAGTCGTCAGCATGATCCTGATCGACGTCGCGCTCAAAGACTTGCGGCTCCATGCGCGCGACGCGCGCTTTCTCGCGACGCTCCTTCTCTTCAGCGCCTCGTGCGTGCTGATCCTGAGCGTCGCCTTCGGCCCCTCCTTTCGCGACCCGGCCCGCGAGGCGGCGGCGACGCTCTGGGCTTCGCTCTTTTTCGCGGGAGTGCTCGGGCTGACGCGCTCCCTCGACCTGGAGGGTGAAGCGGGCGGCGGCGACGCCGTGCGTCTGACGGGGGCGGACCCGTACGCGATCTTTCTCGGGAAGACGATCGCCAACTTCCTTCTCCTCGCCGGGATCTTCGTGTTCGTGCTTCCGATTGCGTCGGTTTTCTTCGACGTGGGCGACCTCGAAGCGCTCCCCGCGGTACTCGGCGTTGCCGCGCTCACGCTTCTCGGCTATGCTGCGTGGGGAACGCTCTTCGCCGCGCTCGCCCGGGGGCTCAAAGCCCGGGAGCTTCTCCTCTCGGTGCTTCTCTTCCCGTCTCTCGTTCCGCTTTGGATCGGCGCGGTAAAGTGCACGCACGCGCTCTGGTCCGGCGGCTCGATCGAACCGGTGGGCGATTGGATCAAGGTCATGGCGGTCGTCGACGTGCTTGGTCTGGCGCTGGCGGCGTATTTGTACGAGGTCATTCAGGAGGTATCCGAGTGAACCAGACGAGCCTGACGCCGCGATGGTGGGATCCTGCCGGGCGCGTGCTTTGGGTCGCCGCCGTGGCGCTGGTCCTGGCATCCTGGTGGGCGGCGGCGAGCTTCGCCCCGGTCGAGGCCCAAATGGGACCGGTGCAGAAGATCGTCTACGTGCACGTCCCGAGCGCGATCGTGACCCTGATCGCCTTCGGGCTGACGTTCGCGGCCTCGATCGCCTATCTCACGACGAAGCAGTGGCGGTGGGACGCGATCGCGGCCTCTTCGTGCGAGCTCGGGATGGTCTTCGCCACGGTGGTCCTGATCAGCGGGCCGCTCTGGGCGCGCTCGGCCTGGAACACGTGGTGGACGTGGGAGCCTCGCCTCACGTCGTTCTTGATTCTCTGGATTCTCTACGCGGGCTATCACGTCGTCCGCTCGTCCATTCGCTCGGCATCCCGCCGGACCATCTCGTCCGTCCTCGGCATCGTCCTCTTCGTGAACCTGCCGATCGTCTGGAAGTCGGTGGAGTGGTGGCGCGGCTCGCTCCACCCGCGCAACGTGACGATGACCGGCGAGATGCGGGAGACGCTCCTCTTGTCGATGGCGGCGTGGATCGTATTCTTCGCGGCGGCGATGGTGTCCCGGCTCCGCCTCGAGTGGGTCCGCGAGGCGGCGGCGGAGCGGGCATGACCTACGCGATCGTGGCCTACATCCTCACGGCGGTCGTCTGGATCGCGTATCTCCTCTGGCTCCGGGGCCGCGTCGCGCGGGCGCGCGGCGAGTAGTGGAGGACACCGGCGTGCGCGACCACTTCCAGGAGTTCGAGATGTCGGTCGAACTGGCTCACGAGACCCTGAACCAAGGGGACGACGTGATCCTGCTCGACGTGCGCGATCACTGGGAGTGGGAGCACGCTCAGATCGACGGGGCGATCCACATCCCGCTCGACGAGCTCAGGACCCGGATCAACGAGCTCGACCCCGGGAAGGAGATCATCGCCTACTGTCACATCGGCGACCGGAGCGTGGACGCTTGCCTCCTTCTTTGGGAGGAGGGCTTTCGGAAGGTCCGGAGCATGACCGGCGGCATCGAGGCCTGGTCCGAGCTCATCGATCCCGCGGTGCCGAAGTACTGAGGGTCCCGCCCGCCCCGCCCGCCCCGCCTG
>DATEND010000186.1:0-6173 GCA_035275245.1 Candidatus Eiseniibacteriota bacterium | reverse complement strand
TGCTAGCGGCCAGGGCGGCCGCGGAAGTTTCATTCCTTCTCGTCGAGCTCAACGCAGTACCTCCAGATTCCGTTCCAATTTCTCCTTGGTCTCCCCGAGCGCTTCAAACTTCCCGCGCTCCCGGTCGACGACCTCGCGTTTCGCTTTGCCCAGAAAATCCTCGTTCGAGAGCTTCCGCCGCGAAACGTCGAACTCGCGGACGACGCGCTCATATTCCTTTTGAAGGCGCTGGCGCTCCAGGTCCACGTCGATCAACCCCGCGAGCGGGAGAAAGATCTCATGGCCGCGCACCACGGCCGAGGCCGCCACCTTGGGCTTCGCGACGTCGGGGCCGACCTCGAGCGACTCGCCCTTGCCCAGGAGGAGGATCAGGTCCCGCTGTCCGCGAAGCGTCTCGGCGTCCGGGCCGGACGCGCGGATCAAGATCGCCGCCTTCCGCGCCGGCGAGATGTTCATCTCCGACCTGAGATTCCGGATCGTCCCCACCACGTCCTTGAGCAACGCAATCCGCGCCTCGGCCTCCGGATGGGAGGCCCCGCGGGCCGGCACGGGCCACTCGGCCACGGCCACGTCACCCTGAGTACCCGGGAGCGCGTGCCATAATTCCTCGGTCAAGAACGGCATGAACGGATGGAGGAGCTTGAAGACCGTGCTGAACACCGTGTGGGTCACGTACCGGACCGCGGGCGCATCCGCCGAACCCGCGCCGGCATAGAGCCGCGGCTTCGCCATCTCGAGATACCAGTCGCAGAACTCCCGCCATGTAAAGTCGTAGATGTCCTTGGCCGCGTCCCCGATTCGGTAGGCGCGGAGATTCCGCGTCACGGACCGAACCGTGTTGGCCAGGGCGCTCAAGAGCCAAAGGTCCTCGTCCAGGAGCCGCGGGCGTTCGCGGCCCTCTTCGGGGGTGTAGCCCTGGAGGTGCGGCTGCACCAGCCGAAACGCGTTCCAGAGCTTGTTCGCGAAATGGCGCCCCAGATCCACCTTCTCGTCGGAGAAGGCCTGGATGTCGCCTCCCTGCGGCGAGAGGAGGACAAGCGAATACCGGAGCGAGTCCGCGCCGTTTAAGTCCATCAGCTCGATCGGATCGGACGAATTGCCGAGCGACTTGGAGAGCTTCCGCCCCTGCGCGTCGCGCACGATGCCGTGGAGATACACTTGCGGGAAGGGGCAGCGGCCCATGAACTCGTACCCGGCCATGACCATTCGCGCGACCCAGAAGAAGATGATGTCGGGCCCGGTCACGAGGACGCTCGACGGATAGAATCGCTTCAGATCGTCGGTTTCCTCGGGCCAGCCCAAGGTCGAGAACGGCCAGAGCCACGACGAGAACCAGGTGTCGAGCACGTCCTCGTCCTGCTTCAGCTCCGCGTTGCCGCACTTCGGGCACTTCGCCGGGGTTTCCACCTCGACGATCTCGGTCTTGCACCCAGCGCAGGTCCAGACCGGAATCCGGTGCCCCCACCAGAGCTGCCGCGAGATGCACCAGTCGCGGATCCCCTCGAGCCAGCGCAGATACACCTTCTCCCACCGCCGCGGGAGGATCGTCAGCTCGCCCTTCTCGATCGCCGCGTAAGCGGGCTCGGCCAAGGGCTTCATCTTCACGAACCACTGAAGCGAGAGGTAGGGCTCGACGATCGTGTCGCATCGGTCGCAATGTCCGACCGAGAGACGATGCGGCTCCACGCGGGCCAAGAGCCCGCGATCCTCGAGCGCGTCCACGATCCGCTTCCGCGCCACCTCCCGCGTCAGCCCCTTGAAGTCCGCGGCGTGCTCGTTCATCACGGCGTTCTCGTCCATCACCTTGATCGGGGTCAAGCCATGCCGTTGGCCGACCTCGAAGTCCGTCGGGTCGTGCGCGGGCGTCACCTTCACGGCGCCGGTCCCGAACTTGGGATCCACGCTCTCGTCCAGGATGATCGGAATCTCGCGGCGCACGAACGGGAGGATCGCCATTTTCCCGTGGAGCGGCGCGTATCGCTTGTCCTTGGGGTGGACGGCCACGGCCACGTCGCCGAGCATCGTTTCGGGGCGCGTCGTCGCGACGACAAGATGCTTCTGCGTTCCCTTGATCGGGTACATCACATGGTAGAGCTTGCCCTCGGTCTCGACGTGGTTCACTTCCTCGTCGGAGAGGGCGGTGTGGCACCGCGGGCACCAGTTGATGATCCGGTTGCCGCGATAGATCAGCCCCTTTCGATAGAGCCGGACGAACACCTCGCGGACCGCGAGCGACAGGCCCTCGTCCATCGTGAAGCGCTCGCGCGACCAATCCACGGAGTCGCCGAGCCGCTTCATCTGCTCGGTGATCCGCGCGTGGTACGTCTCCTTCCACTTCCACGTCTCTTCGATGAACCCTTCGCGACCGAGGTCGAAGCGCGTCTTCCCCTGCTCGGCCAGGCGCTTCTCGACGACGTTCTGGGTGGCGATGCCCGCGTGATCGGTGCCGGGGAGCCAGAGCGTCGGCTCGCCCATCATCCGGTGCCACCGGGTCATGAGGTCCTGAATCGTGTGGTCGAACGTGTGGCCGAAGTGGAGGCTCCCGGTCACGTTCGGGGGCGGGATCATGATCACGAACGGCGGCCCGCCGGAATCTTTAGGTCGGAAGTAGCCCCGCTCGAGCCAGTGGGCATACCACCGCTTTTCGACCTCGGCCGGGTCGTAATTCTTGGGCAGTTCGATCTGGTTCATGGGAGTGCGGGATATCCCCCGGGATGGGCACGCCTGGAACGCCGCCATAACGGGCTAAATGACGCGTTGCCAAGCGAATGAAGAAAGGTAGCACAGGCTCCCTCGCGGGTCAATTCGGGGGCCCGTACTCAAGCTCCCCCGTGCAGGGGCCGATACATCAAAGGGCGCATCGAGCGCCCTGGCGGGAATCGCCGCAGGCTGGGGGGTAACGAACATGATTCGAATGGGTTGGCTCGTACTTGTGGCCGCCCTCGCGGGGCTATTGCCGGCTCCCGCGGAGGCCCAGATGCTGAACGCCCGGCGGCTCGGCATGGGGGGCGTGGCCACGAGCGACAACGGCGCCTCCTGGTCCGCGAACGTCGCGTTCCGCGCCGTGCCGAAGGGTCAAGGGTACGGCTCGATTCCGCTCCCGCTCGGGCTCCTCCAGCTCGCCGGCGACATGCCGGAGTTCGACCCCGACGACCCCGACTTCAACATCTTCGAGGTCCTCGATCTCGTCTCGAATCCGCCGCTGACCTACTCGCTCTCGAAGCCGGACGACGTGTCCGGCGACATCTCGATCTTCGTGGCCCGCGACTCGTTGGTCGTCGACCTGGACGACGTGCGCCGCGTCATTCCCGAGGAGTCGATGAAGCACGGCGGCGTCTATCACCTCTTCGGCGTCGGGCTCGGCTTCAAGAATTTCTTCGCCCAACTGCAGCCGATCGTTCACGTCCGGAACGAATTCGACCTCGACCCGAAGCTACGCGGCGCCCTCCGCGACGCCGAGCCCTTCGTCTCCAACACGCGATATGGGCTGACCGACGACGGGGTGGCGCAAGCGGCGTTGGCATTCCAGGCGGGCATCGCCCTCCGCGCGTACCACGCTCCAGCCGCCGGAACCGGCTCGAGCGACGACGCGGGCGAAGGCGAGGACGGCGACAAGGATGACGATCCGTCCGCCCAGGACCCGCGGCGGAACCGCTCGACCGCGCTCTATGTGGGCGCGGCGCCCAAGTACCTTCTCGGACTGGCGTATGGGTCGCTCGGCGGCGACGGCGGCATCACGACCGGCGACACGCTCTTCGGAAGCAGCGACCCAGTCGCCTTCGACATGGTCGCGGTGACGCGCCACGCGGCGATGGGCGAGGCGGGCGGCACGGGCCACGGCTACGGCTCGGACTTAGGCGCGGTCCTTTTCTGGAACAACTTCGAGCTCGGCGTCGGGGTGAACGACGTCGCGAGCGAGATTCACTGGGAGACGACGGTGCGCCGCCACGTCTACAGCGATTCCCTGAACGAATTCGGGACGTCGGTCTTGGCCGTCGACGAGAGCTTCACGAGCGTGATCCCCCCGACGACGACGATCAACGTGGCGAAGCGGATGGGGCCGACGACGATCGCGGCCGACATCGTGGACAACGAGCTCTACACCGGCATTCACCTGGGTGCCGAAACGTGGATGGGGATGGTCGCCCTTCGCGGCGGCGCCTACCGCGACTCGAACGGAAGCTGGCAGATCACAGGCGGGACCGGAGTCCGCTTCGGCGGGATCGGACTCGACCTGGCCATCGCCTCGCATCGCCGAAACGTCGAAGAATCCCGCGCGACGGAGCTCAGCGCGTCGCTCACGCTCTACTAGGAGGCTTCATGCGCCGCTTGGCCGTCCTACTTTCGATGCTCCCGATTCTCGCTGGATGCGGCGATCGGAGCCTGATCCTCACGGTGGACGTCCTCTCGTTCCTCGACCCCGCCGACGTCTCGGGCTCGTACGGGCCCATCCCCGGCGGCGTCTCGGGGGTGAGCGTCGACGTCGCGAGCGAGGAAGTGAGCCTGCTCCCGGGAATCGAAGACGTCACGGAGGTCTCCTCCGCGAAGCTCGAGATCGGCGCGTCGTTCGACAACGCGACCGGCACGGCCGACGCCTCGTTCCGGATCTACATAACGTCCGCGGACTCGGCGGACGTCTTCTCCTCGACCCCGATCGCGGACGTTCCGGTGTCGCTCACGCCGGGTACCGTGACGAACGTGGCCACCGAGGTGACCTCGGATGCGCTCGCGGAGGCGCTCGTGCAGGACAAGGTCAAGATCGGAATCCGGATCACGTTCGATACCACCGCGAGCGGAATCGTGCCGGTCCAGGGAACCGAGACGATCACGCTCCTCCGGGCGACGGTGATCACCAAGAAGAACCTGTAACCCGCATCCTCGCGCTTGCCGTTCCGAGGGGCGCCCCCTATCCTCAGGGGGCGCCTCTTGCGCTTCCATGACCACGCCTCCTCCAACATCCACGGGCGCCGTTGTGCGCCGAGACGACGTCCTCGCCCTCCTTCACGAACACACGGAGAGCGCCGGCCTTCGGAAGCACGCGCTCGCGGTCGAGGCCGCGATGCGCGCCTACGCGCGCCGGCTCGGGGGCGACGAGGCGCTCTGGGGCGCCGTCGGCCTCATCCACGACTTCGATTACGAGAAGCACCCCTCGAAGGAGGAGCATCCGTTCGTCGGATGCCGAATCCTAACCGAGAAGGGATATCCGCCCGAGATGATCGAGGCGATCCTAGGACACGCGACCTACAGCGGCACCCCGCGCGCGACGCCGATGGCGAAGGCGCTCTTCGCGGTGGACGAGCTCTGCGGCCTCATTACGGCGACCGCATTGGTTCAGCCGAACAAGACCTTGGCGGAGGTGACCGTGGAGTCGGTGCTGAAGAAAATGAAGTCGAAGGGCTTCGCGCGCGGCGTAAACCGAGAGGACATCGAAACGGGTGCCGCCGAGCTCGGCGTGCCGCTCGAGGAGCACGTCGGCGTCGTGTTGGCCGCGCTTCAGGCGGAGTCGGGAGGGCTCGGCCTATGAGCCCGCGCTCCAGTGCCAGCGGCGCGAACGGCCACGCCAAGCCGCGCGGCAAGAAAGCGGGCGGCCGCGCAAAGGCGGCGCACGCCCCCAAGCACCACACCGGCCCGGATGTCGCCGCCCTCGAGCGCTTCCTCCTCTCGATCGGCGTCGACGCCGACCGCGACCCCGAGTATTCGGTCACCGCGACCCTCCTGTCCGAGCTCTTGGTCGAGCGGACGTCGGGCCTTCGCGACGGGCCCCCCGTTCTCCGGCCGCTTCCCTTTGTGGGCCGGCCCGGCGAAAGCGTGACCATCGAGGGGATCACGTTCTACGGCCTCTGCCCGCATCATCTCGTCCCCTACATCGGCGAAGCATCGGTGCGATTCGCGCCGCTCGATCGGATCTGCGGCGCCGGCGCGCTCGTGCGCGCCGTGCGGGAACTCGCGCTCGTGCCCCGGCTCCAAGAGCACCTCACGCAGGAGATCGCGGACTTGGTCGAGCGGGCGATGGCGCCCCGCGCGATCGAAGTGCGCGTGCATGCCCGGCACCTCTGCATGGAATTGAAGGGTTCGGGGTCGAACGCGCGGCTCTCCACCGAGGCGAAGCGTGGCGAGGCGCTGCCTCCCACCGGCGCGGCGAGGCGTTCGGGAACGCGGCGCCGCTAGACTCC
>DATEND010000185.1:0-2483 GCA_035275245.1 Candidatus Eiseniibacteriota bacterium | reverse complement strand
TCTTGGGCCGCGTCCCGGGGAGTTCGTGCTCAATCCGGCGGCTCGAGCGGGCCTGGAGCTGATGATCGCCACGTCCGCGGTGGCGTTTTACTTGCTTCTACGCAGCATCGGTCTCCGGCTGGAGCACCGGGCGTTGACCCCCCGGTGGGGCGCCTTCTCGGGGCCTCAGCTGGTCGAAGCGGTCTGGGGATTGGTCCTCTCGGTCACGATCCTCGTCTTGACTCGGATTCACCCGGCCTTCGTGGCGATCGTCTTCGTGGAGATTGGCATCACCGCGTGGCTCGTGCGACGCTTCCGCATCTACGTGACCGATTTGAAGCGCGAAACGGAAGCGGCCTCGGAGGGTGGGGAAGAGTGGGAAGAGGAAGAGTTGCCGCGGTGGCAGGTGGGAAAGGTCCGCCGCGCCCGCTAGGTCCGTCGCGCGGCCCCGTACCGCGATGAGACGTATTCCTCGACGAGCGCCAGGAACTCCTCCGCGATGCGGCGTCCTTTGAGCGTCGTCTTGAGCGCCCCGTCCACGTAGACCGGCGCCTTCGGATTCTCGCCCGTTCCGGGAAGCGAAATGCCGATGTCGGCGTGCCGCGACTCCCCGGGGCCGTTCACCACGCAGCCCATCACCGCCACGCGCATCTCCGCGACGCCCGGATATTCCGCGCGCCACACCGGCATCCGTTCGCGAAGCCGATCGTTCACGCGCTCGGCCAGCTCCTGAAAGAAGCTGCTCGTGGTGCGTCCGCAGCCGGGGCACGAGGTGACTTGCGGCGTGAAATGCCGAAGGTCGAGGGATTGTAGGATCTGCTGGCAGACGAGCACTTCCTCGCGCCGGTCGCCCCCGGGCGTGGGCGTCAGGCTGACGCGGATCGTGTCGCCGATTCCCTCGAGGAGGAGCGTCGAGAGCCCGGCGGTCGAGGCGACCACGCCCTTCGTGCCCATGCCGGCCTCGGTCAATCCCAGGTGGAGCGCGAAATCCGTCTCGGCGGCGAGGCGCCGGTAGATGTCGAGCAGGTCGCGCACCCCCGACACCTTGGCCGAGAGCACGATCGCTTCGTGCGGCTGCCCGAATTCCTCCGCGAGCGCCGCCGACCGAACCGCGCTCTGGAACATCGCGTCGAGCGTCACGTCGCGGTCGGGAAGCGGCGTGGCGCGACGCGCGTTCTCGTCCATCAATGACGTCAGGAGCTCGCGGTCCAAGGAGCCCCAGTTGACCCCGATCCGGACGGGCTTTCCGTGCTCGACCGCCGCTTCGATGATCCGGCGAAAGTGCTCGTCGTGCTTCTTGCCCGCGCCTACGTTGCCGGGATTGATCCTGTATTTGTCGAGCGCGCGCGCGCAGTCGGGATGGTCGGCTAGGAGCAGGTGGCCGCTGAAATGGAAGTCGCCGACGATCGGCGTCGAATGCCCGGCGTCGCGGACGCGCTTCACGATCTCGGGCACGGCGCGCGCGGCCTCGGGCGTGTTGACGGTGACGCGCACCAACTCCGAGCCGGCCTCGGCCAGCGCGATCACCTGCGAAGCGGTGCCGGTCGCGTCCGCGGTGTCCGTGTTCGTCATCGACTGGACCACGACGGGGCGACCGCCGCCGACCGTCACCGAGCCGACGCGGACCGCCGTGGAGATACGGCGCGGACGGCCGTTCATTCCAGAGTCGGGTTCAAGCGTGATGGATACGAGGGGCATCCATCCAGTCTACCCCGGCCCCGACGGGCGGTCAAAGGCGGCAAGGGATGGTACACTTCGCCGCATGCCCGCCTCCGCCGAAGTCCGCACGATGTTCGCGTCGGTCGCGCGGTCGTACGATCGCGTGAATCAGATCCTGTCGTTCGGCATGCACCACGGCTGGCGGCGCTCGGCGGTCCGCCTGAGCGGCGCGAGGCCCGGCGATCGCGTCCTCGACTGCGCCACGGGGACCGGCGACCTGGCGCTCGAGTTCAAGCGCGTCGTGGGGCCCGCGGGCGAAGTCACGGGCACCGATTTCTGCGCGGAGATGCTGGCGCTCGCGCCGGCGAAGGCGACGCAGGCGGGCCTCGCCGTCCGGTTCGAGGTGGCAGACGTGCTCTCGCTGCCGTATCCCGGCGATGCGTTCGACATCGCCTCGATCGCGTTCGGCATTCGAAACGTGGAGAGTCCGACGCGCGGCCTGCGCGAGCTCGCCCGCGTGGTGAAGCCCGGAGGACGCGTCGTCGTTTTGGAGTTCGGTCAGCCCGGCGGACCGATCTTCGGTCCCGCGTTCCGGTTCTACAGCCACACGCTCCTGCCGCGGATCGGCGGCTGGGTCAGCGGCCAGCGATCCGCGTACGAATACCTCGACCGGACCGCGTCGGAGTTTCCGTCGGGCGAGCGGTTCGCGACGCTCATGCGGGGAACGGGCGCCTTCCGAGAGGTTCGCGTGCACCCGCTCGCCGGCAGCGCCGTGTACGTCTATGTCGGGGAGAAGGCATCGGCCGGCGACGTCGCCGGGGCGGGCGCCCCTCGATGAGCTTCGA
>DATEND010000184.1:0-3412 GCA_035275245.1 Candidatus Eiseniibacteriota bacterium | reverse complement strand
CGCCGCCGCCGGTCCCGCCGGCTCCCCCGGCTCCGGAGAGTCCGCCACCGCCGCCGCCGGGCGAGGGCGAGCCTCACAAGCCCGAGACGCCTTACGTCTTCGAGTAGTTTGCCGATGGGGCCCGCTGGCGACTCCGCGCGCGAAGCCGGGCCACGCCGCCCCGCCGTCGTTCATCACGACGGCTATTACGCCGAAATCGGGCTCCACGTTTTCCCGATGAAGAAATTCCGCATGATCCGAGACGAGATCGTGCGCCGCGGCCTCGTGCGTGAAGAGGACGTGTTGACACCCACCCCCGCCTCGCGCGAGGACGTGCTACGCGTTCACGATCGGCCGTACGTGGACAAGTTGGTCCACGGAAGGATGTCCGCGCTGGACGAGGCGTTGCTGGAGCTCCCCTATTCGAAGGGATTGGTGGACGCGTCGTTCCTGTGCGCGGGCGGAAGCATCCTCGCCGCGCGCGAGGCATTCGCGCGCGGCGCCGGAGTGAACCTCGCGGGCGGGTTTCACCACGCCTTCCCGGATCATGGCGAGGGATTTTGCGTCTTCAACGACGTCGCGATCGCGATTCGCGACCTACAGGCGTCGAAGGTGATCCGCCGCGCCGCGGTGATCGACGTGGACGTGCATCAAGGCAACGGAACCGCGGCCGTCTTTCATGGCGATCCGACGGTCTTCACGTTCTCGATCCACGAGGAGGACAACTACCCCGCCGAGAAACCGCCCAGCGACCAGGACATCGGGCTCGAGACCGGCGCCGACGGCGCGGTCTACCTCGCGGCGTTGGAGCACTGGGTTCCGCGGATCCTGGATCGGCAGGAGCCGCACTTGGTCGCCTACGTCGCCGGCGCCGATCCGTACGAGGACGACCAGCTCGGCCGGCTACGGCTCACGCGCGACGACTTGCGCGCGCGCGACCGGCTCGTGTTCGGCGAGTGCGTGAAGCGCGGGATTCCGTTCGTGGCGTTTTTGGCGGGCGGTTACGCCCGCGACGTGCACGACACGGTGGGGATCCAGGCGGACATGGTGGAGGAGGCGTTTCGGGCGCTCTTGATGTAGAATTGTAGTGGCGCGCGCTCCGCTCCAACTTCTCGTGGCCACCGACTCGGCGCGCGCATCCGACGGAGGTCCCATGACAACCCGGCCCCGACTCGGCCGGCCGAGCCGGCAGTCCCGATTCCTCGCGGGTCTGTGCCTTGGCCTGGCGTTGACGTTTGGCGTGCTCGTGAGTTCCGGCGTCGCCCACGCCCCTACGCCCGACGCGTGGCCGTACGCTTGGCGCCCGAATTGGATCCCGGGCGATCCAATCGCGAATGGGGTCGGTTCCTTCGGTACATCGTGGGTCGTGTTCGAGCAAGTGACCCCCGGGCTGATCGTCGCGCTCGATCCGGTGACTCGCCTTCCGGTACGACCCTCGGCGGCCCAGCGCGCGGCGGCCGCGGCGATCTTTCAGGAAGGCGACCTCCTCGGTCCGCCGGACGGGCTGCTTCCGACCGAGCGCATTCCCGGCGGCGGCGAGCTGATCCACCTCCAGGGCAGATTCCAGATGTTCTCGGTCGCGCGGCGGGGCGCCGATGGTCGATTCACGACCGACTGCTCGCCCGATCCCGTCGCTGCAAGCCGGCCTCTCGCCCAACCCGCGCGGCGGGGAGTGGAGAAGTAGCGCCATGCGCCATCGATTGATGATCCGCGTCGGCGCCGCCGCCATCCTTGCCCTCCTCGGGACCGCTTCCGCATCGCAAGCCGCGACGTTTCAACTGATCAACATCGACGGCGCGGGCGAAGGCTTCAACGACACCACTCCGGTGGCTCCCGTCGGCGGAAATCCGGGAACAACGCTCGGGCAGCAGCGATTGAACGTGTTCCAGATGGCGGGAACCATCTGGGGTTCGTATCTCTCGAGCAACGTGACGATCCGGGTCGAAGCGCGCTTCGACCCCCTCACGCCGTGTGATGCGGCGAGCGGCGTGCTCGGAAGCGCCGGCGCGATCACCACTGCATTCAATTTCCCAGGAGCCCCGCAGACGAACACGATCTACTCGATCGCGCTGGCCAACAGGCTGGCAGGGTCCGACCAGGCGCCCGGCGTGAACGACATCACCGCGCGGTTCAATACGAGCGTCGACGACGCCACCTGCCTTGGGGCGTCGGATTGGTACTACGGATACGACCACAACGAAGGGACCGATATCGACCTGCTGGCGGTCGTGCTGCACGAGCTTGGCCACGGCCTGGGGTTCCAGACGTTCACGACTCTCTCGACGGGTGCGTTCCTGAACAACCTCCCGGATGCCTATGCCCGAAACCTCCTGGACACGTCGAACGGGCTTCGGTGGGACCAGATGACCAACAACCAGCGGAGAGCTTCCGCGACCCGCACCGATCAGCTCGTCTGGATCGGACCGAACACCCTCGACTTCTCGTCTCAATTCCTCGGCCCGGCCGCCTTCGTCCGAGTCGACGCCCCACCCGCGATCGCCGGCGTGAAAGCGCACGGCACCGCCGAGTTCGGCGCGGGGACCCCGAATCCCGACCTTCAGGCCCAAGTGATTCTCGTGAACGACGGCGCGGGCACCACAAGCGACGCGTGCGAGACGATCGTCAACTCCGGTCAGGTCGCGGGAAAGATCGCACTGATCGACAGAGGAATCTGCCCGTTCGTGGAGAAGGCCGCGCGAGCGCAGGCCGCCGGTGCGGTTGCCGTGATCATCGGGAACAACGTCGCCGGCGCGCCACCCGGCATGTCCGGGAGCGATCCTTCGATCGTCATTCCGGTCGTGAGCATCTCGCTGGACGACACGAACGCGATCAAAGGTCAGTTGGGTGTCGGCGTCACGGCGACGATCGGCGGCGATCCCACGAACATCGCCGGGGCGGACGCCCAGGGCCGGCCCAAGCTCTACGCGCCGAACCCCCTCGAGTCGGGGTCGTCCGTGTCCCACTTCGACAGCTCGGCCGAGCCCAACCTGCTCATGGAGCCGTTCATCAACCACAACCTCACGAAGAATGTGGATCTGACGCAGTACGTGTTCGCGGACATCGGCTGGCTGGGAACCATAACCGCGGTGGAGCCAGGATTGGCTCCGGCCGTGGCGCGGCCGCAGACGGCGCCGAACCCGTTCTCGAGGGCGACGTCGATGCGGTTCCAGCTGGCGCGCGGCGGGAAGACGACGGTCGAGGTGTTCGACGCGCGCGGCGCGCTGGTGAAGCGGCTCCCCGCCGCATGGCGCCCGTCGGGACCGCAGTCGGTCGAATGGGACGGCGCCGATGCGGCGGGGCGGCGCGCTCCGGCGGGCGTCTACTTCTGGCGAGTACGGTCGGAGGGCGAGAGCTTAACGGGGCGTATGGTGCGGGTGGAGTAGACGGGCACGGACCCCCGGCGTACTTGTCTACCCACCGCGACAATCTTGCT
>DATEND010000183.1:0-2946 GCA_035275245.1 Candidatus Eiseniibacteriota bacterium | reverse complement strand
AGAGCAAGTCCTTCTTCGGGCTCTTCCGGTCGAAGGCCGCGTCGCCGGTCGACGGAACGTTGGAGAGCGTCTCGAACGTCACCGGGCAGGCGTTGCTTCGCGAGGCGCCGATACCGGTGGAGGTCGACGCCTACGTCGACGGAACGATCGTCGAGGTCCATCCGAACCAGGGCGTCACCGTCGAGAGCCGTGGCACGTTCATCCAGGGAATCTTCGGCGTGGGAGGAGAAACCTCCGGGCAACTGCACGTGGCGGTCGCGGGAGCGTCCGAAACGCTGACGGACGCGATGATCACCGAAGCGCACCGCGGCACGGTCGTGGTGGGCGGAAAGCACGTCACGACGAAGACGCTCCTCCACGCGGTTCGCATGGGGGTCAAGGCCATCGTGATCGGCGGATTCGACGACCAGGACCTCCGTGAGTTCCTGGGCTACGACCTCGGCGTGGCGATCACGGGGTCGGAGGAGAAGGGAATCACGCTCGTCGTGACCGAGGGGTTCGGCGAGATTCCAATGGCCAACCGCACGTTCGATCTCCTCAAGGCGTGCGAGGGGCGGAAGGTCTCGGTCTCGGGCGCGACGCAGATCCGCGCCGGCGTGCTCCGTCCGGAGATCATCGCACCCCGTCTCGAGGAGACGGGCCACGCGGATGCCGTGGCCGACGGCGAGCCCGTGGGTCTCGAGGTCGGCGCTCAGATTCGGGTGATCCGGCAACCCTACTTCGGCCGTTTGGGAAAGGTGACGGGGCTCCCTCCGGAGCTGATCGCCCTCGAGACGGAGGCAAAGGTGCGCGTGCTCGAGGTCGACTTTGGAAACGGGTCCCGGACGATGCTGCCCCGGGCCAACGTGGAGATGATCGAGACGTAACCCCAAAAACGACGCAAGAACGCTTGACACTGTGCCGCGCCGGCGCATACTGGTGCGTCGTTCGGCCGGAAACGCCCCATACGGAGGACCGCAGCCCGCGTGGTTGAGTCGCTCGATTGCAGAGGCCGGGGACCGCATCCAAACCTCGGAGCCCGGCCCTGATCGCCTCCGTCCGTAGGGCGATGCCCCGCCTCTCCCTTCGCTGGCTCCTCGCGAGCCTGGCGATCCCGTTTCTGCTTCCCGCTCTCGCCGACGCGTTTCCGCTCCAGGCTTCCGACACGCCCAACGACGGCGGGCGAAGCGTCTCGCTCACGTGGAGCGCGCCCGACCCCAAGCCGGCGCAGTGGATTCTGGTGCGTCGCGAGCGCGGCGGTGCTTTCGCGCCGGTCGCGACGCTCGACGGGAATCTGAGCCGGTACACGGACGAATCAGGAACGATCGTGGATGGAACGGCCTATGAGTATCAGCTCGTGGCCCAGCCCGCGGATCCCGCGCGGAACTCGGAGGTTTCAGGCACGGCGACCCCGTCGCCCGATTGGCTCGATACCACGAAGTCCAACGTCCTGGTCGTCACGCTCCTCTTCTTCATCGTCCTCTTCTACACGATCAATCAGGCGCACCGCGGAAAACGATGGACGTTCCGAAAGATACCCGGCCTCATCGCGATCGAAGAGGCGATCGGCCGCGCCACGGAGATGGGCAAGGGCGTCCTCTACATCCCCGGCATTCAGGACATCGACGACATCCAGACCATCGCCAGCATGATCCTGCTGGCCCAGGTGTCGCGGCTCACCGCCAAGTACGAGACCAAGCTCTCGGTCCCCACCAACTCGCCCGCCGTCTACACAGTCGCCGACGAGGTCGTGAAGTCGGGCTATCAGGACGTCGGTCGCGCGGACGCCTACCAGCCGGACATGGTCCGGTATCTGACGTCCGAACAGTTCGCGTACGTCGCCGCCGTGAACGGCATGATGCTGCGGGAGCGCCCGGCCGCAACGCTCCTCCTGGGCGCCTTCTTCGCCGAATCGCTGCTTCTGGCGGAGACGGGGCATTCGATCGGCGCGATCCAGATCGCGGGGACCGCGAACGTCCATCAGATGCCGTTCTTCGTCGTCGCGTGCGACTACACGCTGATCGGCGAGGAGTACTACGCCGCGAGCGCGCTTCTTTCGAACGACCCGCTTCTCCTGGGAAGTCTCAAGGCGGCGGACACGGTAAAGTTCGTGCTCATCGTGGTCATCGCGCTGGGCTGCGTCCTGTCCACGCTGGGCAATCCGAGCCTGGGCGCGTGGTTCTCCACGCGATGAGGGCGACCGCGTGAAACGCGAAGTTCCGATCCTGATCACGCTGGTCACGGGCCTCTTCTGCCTCATCGGCTTCTTCGTGCCGCACCCGTTCATCCGGCTCCTCTACGACGACATCCAGCAGTGGGTGATCGTGATCGTCGGCGCGACCTACGTGCTCGGCGTGGCGAACCTCCTTCGAGTCAACCTCACCCAGGTGAGTCAGCGGGCTCCGGACTGGCCGTACAAGCTGGTGCTCCTGGGCGGCCTGATCCTCATGATGGCGATCGGATTCTCCGAGGGAAGCGGCTATTCGGACGACGGGTCCAAGTTCCAATGGATGTACAACCGGGTCTATTCGCCGATGTCGGCGACGATGTTCGCGCTCCTGGCCTTCTTCATCGCATCGGCCGCGTTCCGCGCGTTCCGCATCCGGTCGTTCGAGGCGCTTCTCCTGGCCATCGCCGCGTTCATCCTGATGGTCGGCCGCGTACCGATCGGGAACGCGATCCACCCGCTGATTCCGGCGGCGGCCGACTGGCTCATGGAAGTTCCGCAGAACGCCGCCAAGCGCGGAATCCTGATCGGCGCCGCGCTCGGCGTGATGGCGACCGGGATCCGGCTCATCCTGGGCATGGAAAAGACCTATGGAAGCGGGGAGGGTAGCTCGTGATCCGGCTCGATTCGCTCGCCAAGCTGGACCGCCGCTGGATCTTTCTCGCCGTCGGCCTCCTGGTGATGCTCCCCCTCGCGTTCGGCTTCCACATCGCCCCGGTGGAGCCGAGCCCGCGGGCGCG
>DATEND010000182.1:0-2756 GCA_035275245.1 Candidatus Eiseniibacteriota bacterium | reverse complement strand
CTCGCCGTCCACGTACTCCATCACGATGAAGTAGCGCCCGTTCTCCTCGCCGCGGTCGATCACCTGGACGATGTTCGGGTGCGAGAGGGCGGCGAGGATCTCCGCCTCGCGGTGGAACCGGTGGACGAAGAGCGGGTCGTCGCTGACGTTGGGCGGCAGGACCTTGACCGCGACCGGCCGGCCCAGCGAGAGCTGCGTCGCCTTGTAGACCGTCCCCATCCCGCCGCTGCCGATCAGCTCCTCGATCCTGTAGCCGTGGAGCTCCTTGCCGAGGAACGGGTCCGCGACCGTCGGGCGCGCCGCGGGGTCGAACCTGCGCCCGCACTCGCAGACGACGTCCCGGGCCTCCTCGGCGACAGCGGCCTTCCGGCCGCACGCGGGGCAGGTCACGATCATCGGTCGTCCCACGGTGCAATTCCGATACCAGAGTCGCGCCGCGCCAAGAAGCCCCCCGTCGATTCCCACCCGAAAGAAGCTTGCGGGGGTGTCGAAAGGGCGCGCTAGAATCCGACCGCCAAGAGGGAGGTGAGTGATGCCGTTCGGAAGCCTATGGCTCGTCGTGATCCTGTCCGCCGTGGTCGTCTTCGCCCTGAGCTTCGTGATCCACATGGTGCTCAAGTACCACCGGGCCGACTACAAGCCGCTGCCGAACGAGGACGCCGCGCGCGCGGCCCTCGGCGGCGGATCGCTCGTCCCCGGCATCTACGTCACGCCGCACTGCCCGGACATGAAGCTGATGGGCGACCCCGCCATGCAGGCGAAGTACCAGAAGGGCCCGATCGCGATCGTCACGATCCTGCCCAACGGCCTGCCGGCGATGCCGAAGTACCTGGGGCTCTGGTTCGGATTCTGTGTGCTCGCGAGCTTCGTCACGGCGTACATCGCGCGGCACACGCTCCACTACGGCGAGGACGGCGGGAAGGTGATGCAGATCACCGGCGCCGTCGCGTTCGCGTGCTATGCACTCGGGCACATCAGCGACTCGATCTGGAAAGGGCAGCCCTGGACCAACACCGCGCGTCACATGCTCGACGCGCTGATCTACGCGCTCGGGACGAGCCTCATGTTCCGCCTCATGTGGCCCGACACGCCGTAACCGGCCCCCGAGGCCCCCTCACACGCTCACGTCGGGCCGCGCCCGCTGCGAGGCCTCCTCGACCTCCCAGAAACTCTCGGGGCGGAAGCCGAAGAGCGAGGCGATGATCGAGGAGGGGATCGTCTGGCAGCGGCTGTTGAAGTCGCGGACGTTGCCGTTGAAGAAGCGGCGCGCCGCCGCGATCCGGTCCTCGGTGTCCACGAGCTCCTCCTGGAGCGCGAGGAAGTTCCGGTCCGCCTTGAGCTCCGGGTAGCTCTCCTTGAGCGCGATCACCTGCCGGAGGCACGACACGACCGGGCGCTCGTCCGCCTCCTGGCTCGCGACCGGCCCGTGGTTGGCGGCGGCGCGCGTGCGGGCATCGGCGAGCCGCTCCAGGAGCTCGCGCTCGTGCTTCGCGTACCCCTTCACCGTCTCGACGAGGTTGGGGATCAGGTCGTAGCGACGCTTCAACTGGACGTCGATGTCGCCCCACGACTCGCGGATGTGCTGGCGCAGCCGCACGAGGCCGTTGTACGTGCCGAAGAACCAGAGCACGAGCACGAAGGCGACGCCGAGGATGACGTAGAGGCCCTCCTCGCTCATGCCGGGCGGTCCTTCTTGAGGTAGCGCGGGAGGCGGTCGAGGAAGCCGTCGGCGGTGAGGAGCGTGTGCTCGATCTCCTCGATCGACATCCGGTCGGAGCCCGAGCGGAAGAGGGCGAGGCTGCCCGCGGTGGTCACCTTGAACCCCTTGAGGCCGAGGAAGAACTCGATCATCTTCGGGTGGAAGACGTCGTAGGCGAGCTTCCTGTCCTCCGCCTTGACGTGGTACCTGCGGCTGAACTCCTCGGACTCGAAGTCCACGTCGTCGAAGCCGAAGAACGCGCCGATCTTGTCGAAGAAGTGCTCGGGCCGCACCTCCATCCGGCCGAGGTTCGCGTCGTGCTCGAGGCAGACGAAGGTCCGGTGGTGGTGGTGCGTGGTCCGGTGCCCCTTCGAGTTCGTGCTGTACGTCTCGTGGTGGTGGTCGAAGAGGTGCATCCGGCGCCCGTCGAGCGCGCCCTCGACGACGTTGTACGCGTACCGCTTCGCCCCCTGCGCGAGCGTCGGGAAGTACGCCTCGTAGCGGACCGAGAGCTGGAAGGGATCGTTCTGGTAGTAGCGGCACCCGAGGCGCCCGGCGAGGGCCTGGAACGCCTCCCGGCGTTTCTTGGCTTGCAGGTACGACAGGTAGGCGATGCCGGCCACGACCAGGATCACGGCGACGATCGCGAGGATTTCCATCCGGTCCGCCTATACCCCGAACTCGTCGATCTTCTTCTTGAGCGTCGGGTACGTGATGCCCAGGAGCTTCGCGGCGCGCGTGCGGTTGCCGCCCGTCGCCTCGAGCGCGCGGGCGACCATTTCCTTCTCCATCTCGCGGAGCGTCTTCACCTCGCCCGGCGCCCGCGCCGGGCCGCCGAGCCGGATCTCGAGCGGCAGCGCGTCGACGTCGATCCGCTCGCCCTTGCCCATCACCGCGCACCGCTCGCACACGTTCTTCAGCTCGCGGATGTTGCCCGGCCACCGGTACTCCTCGAGCTTCCGGAGCGCCTCCTCGGTGAACCGGTTCCCGAGGAACTGCTCCGCGAGCAGCCGCACGTCCCCCGGCCGGTCGCGCAGCGCCGGGCAGTGGAGCGTGA
>DATEND010000181.1:0-2832 GCA_035275245.1 Candidatus Eiseniibacteriota bacterium | reverse complement strand
ACCGACTCGGCCGCCGCCGCGACGGCGGATCCGCGCATGATCGACGTAACGCGCCGGACGGCGATCGTCGCCGCCGCCGAGCGGGCGGGCCCGTCGGTCGTCACCTTGAGCGTCGTTCAGACGCGGCTCGTCCAGACCACGCCGCTTCCCTTCCGGGACGAATTCTTCGAGCCCTTCTTCCGGGACATGGTGCCGCAGTACCGGTACCGCGAGCAGATCCCGAGCATGGGCTCCGGGTTCGTCATCTCGGACAACGGATACGTCCTGACCAACGAGCACGTCGTGCACGGGGCCGAGAAGATCACCGTCATCCTCTCGGACGGCCGCCGCTTCGACGGCAAGCTCATCGGGTCGCACCCACAATACGATCTGGCCATCGTGAAGATCGACGGCAAGAAGCTGCCGGTCGCGCCGCTCGGGCGGGCCGGCGACCTCATGGTCGGCGAGTGGGTGATCGCGATCGGCAACCCGTTCGGCTTCCTCCTGAACGACACGCAGCCGACCGTGACGGCGGGCGTGGTGAGCGCGACGCACCGGCAGATCAAGGCGCAGGGACAGAGCGGCGGGATCTACAAGGACATGATCCAGACGGACGCCGCGATCAATCCGGGGAACTCGGGCGGCCCGCTCGTGAACGCGAAGGGCGAGGTCGTCGGGATCAATACGTTCATCTTCACGAAGAGCGGCGGGTCGGAGGGGATCGGCTTCGCGATCCCGATCGACGCCGCCAAGAAGGTCGTCGACGAGATCATCAAGTATGGAAAGGTCCGAAACGTCTGGATCGGAGTCCGGACGTGGGAGATCACGCCCTACGTCGCGGAGCGCCTCGGCACGAACGATCGAAACGGGCTCTATGTGTCCGTCATCGAGCGGGGAAGCCCGGCGGACAAGGCCGGCGTGAAGGTCGGGGACATCATTCGCCGCGTGAACGGCACGCCGATCCGGGACGTGGACGAGGCCTACCGCGCCCTCTTCGGCGCCAACGTCGGCGACACGATCACGCTGACCGTGGAACGTGACAGCAAGTCCCTCACCATGAAGCTCGTCCTCGAGGAGTCGACCGAATGATCCCGCGCTATTCACGGCCCCGGATGGCAGCCCTCTTCGACGACGCGGCGCGCTACCGCGCGTGGCTCGACGTGGAGCTCGCGGTCGCGGAGGCGATGGAGCGCGGCGGCGAGGTTCCGGCCGGTGCTACGGGACGCGTCCGCGCGGCCGTCCGGATCGATCCCAAGCGCATCGACGAGCTGGAGGAAACGCTTCGCCACGACGTGATCGCGTTCTTGACGCACGTGGCGGAGACCGCCGGACCCGACGCCCGCTTCCTTCACCTCGGCATGACTTCGTCGGATCTGGTGGACACCGCGCTCGCCTTGACGTTGGTTCAGGCGACCGACCTCCTCGTGACCGAGGTGGAGGGCCTGCGCGAGGTGGCCCGCTCCCTGGCGATCCGGCATCGCGATACCGTGATGGTCGGGCGGACGCACGGCGTCCACGCGGAGCCGATCACGTTCGGACTGAAGATCCTCGTCTGGTACGAAGAGCTGGGCCGGGCGCTCCTTCGCCTTCGGGCCGCGCGATCGGCCATCGCCGTCGGCAAGCTCTCGGGCGCGGTCGGCACGCACGCCCATCTGAGCCCGGCCCTCGAGGAGGAGGTGCTCGAGAAGCTCGGGCTCCGTGCCGAGCCGGCGGCGACGCAGGTGGTGCAGCGCGACCGGCATGCGGAGCTCCTCTCAGCCCTCGCCCTGCTCGGAGCCTCCGTCGAAAAGATGGCGCTCGAGATCCGTCATCTCCAGCGCACCGAAGTGCTGGAGGCCGAGGAGCCGTTTCGGGAGGGCCAGAAGGGATCCTCGGCGATGCCGCACAAGCGGAACCCGGTCAACTGCGAGCGCATCTCTGGCCTGGCCCGGATCCTCCGGGCGAACGCCCACGCCGGCTTGGAGAACGTGGCGCTCTGGCACGAGCGCGACATCAGCCATTCGAGCGTCGAGCGCGTGATCTTCCCCGATTCGTTCCTGGTCGCCGATTTCATCGTGAGCCAGATGCGAGAGGTGCTCGCGGGACTCCACGTCTATCCCGAGCGGATGCGCGCGAACCTGGACCGGACGCGGGGGCTCGTCTACTCCCAGCGCGTCCTCCTGGCGCTCACGAAGGCCGGCCTGTCGCGCGAGGACGCCTACGCCATCGTGCAGCGGCACGCCATGGCGGCGTGGAAAGAGGCGCCGGATCTCGAGGCTCGTTTGATCGCCGATCCCGCCGTCGCATCCGTCCTCGATCGGAAGAAGGTCGAGGCGTGTTTCGACCCGGCCCACTTCATACGGCACGTGAGTCAAATCTTCGATCGAGTTCTGGGAGCGTCAGTTGCATCCAGCCGCTGAGACCCACTTTCTTCCGTTGACGGGCATGGATCCGAGCCGGCTCCAGGGGCTTCTGGCCACCGAGGGGCTGCGCATGACGCCCGGCGAGGTGAGCCGGATGCTGGAGCTCTTGGGGCGCGATCCCACGCGCGTCGAGGCGACCATCTTCAACACGATGTGGAGCGAGCACTGCTCCTACAAGTCGAGCCGATGGGTGCTCAAGGCGTTCCTCCCGACGGAGAGTCCCGACGTGATCCTGGGTCCCGGCGAGGACGCGGGCGTGGTTCGGCTCGGAACGCATCAGGGCATCGAGTACGCGCTCGTCATCGGACACGAATCGCACAACCATCCCTCGCAGGTCGTTCCGGTCGAAGGCGCGGCGACCGGGATCGGCGGGATCGTGCGTGACGTGAACTGCATGGGCGCCGAGGTGATCGGCGTCATGGACGCCCTTCGCTTCGGCGATCCCGAGGGA
>DATEND010000180.1:0-4330 GCA_035275245.1 Candidatus Eiseniibacteriota bacterium | reverse complement strand
CCCGAGCGCGAGCACCTCGATGCCCGGGAATTCCGCCTTGGCGCGCGCTTCGGTCCCGTCGGACGAGCCGTTGTCGACCAGGAGCACGTGATCGGCGGGCGGATCGAGCGTCAGGACGGCGCGAAGCGTCTCGCGCGTGCGCTCGTACTCGTTCATGGCGAGCACCAACGCCCAGACCGGACGAGCCGTGGTCACGCGCACTCCTCGGCCAGCGATTCGAGCGCCAAAACGAGCGCCTCCCACGTGAACGCGGCCCGGCCGCGCGCCACGCCCTCGCGAAGGCGGGGTGCCTGGTTCTCGTCGAAGAATCGCTCGATGGCGCGCGCGAGCTCGCTGGGATGGGACGGCGAAACGAGAAGTCCGGTGATCCCCTCCTCGACGACCTCCTCGAGGCCGCCGGCGCGCGTCGCGATGACCGGCGTTCCTCCGCCGAAGGCGACCTGTGCGATCCCGGACCCGGTCGCCGTGCGGTACGGAAGCGCCACGACGTCCGCGGCGGCGACGTACGCGGCGACCTCCTCGTTCGCGACGTATCGGTCGACGACGCGCACCTTCCCTCGAAGCGCCGGGTGCTGAAGCGCCGCCTCGTACCGGTCGCGCGGCTCGTAGAATTCCCCGACGACGTAGAGGAGATCCCATGCGTCGGGCCGGGCGATCGCGAGCGCGGCGAGGAGGTCCGCGAGCCCCTTGTAGGCGCGCACGTAGCCGAAGAAGAGAATCACGCGCCCCTCGGCGCCGAGCCGGGCGCGCGCTTCCTCGCGGGAGGGCCGCCGGGCGCTGAAGACTTCGTAGGAGGGGTGCGGATGCACCCGCACGGGGCGCCCCCGGAGACGCGGGCGCAGGCGGTCCACCTCCGCGCGCGCGTGGACGAGGAAGCCGTCCGCCGCGCCGAGGCCATACGAGGCGAGCGCTCGATCGACCGGCGTCGGCTCGTGGGGCTCGACGTTATGGCAGAGGAAGACGCGCTTCGGCGCCTTGGCCCCGTGCGGCCGCGCGACGCGCGCCGCCCTCCCGAGCGATGGACCGAAGAAGGGATGCCACCAGGGCACGATCAGGAGATCCGGAGCGATCGAGCGGAGGCGGCGGCCCGTGGCGCTCCAGGTCCATGGCGCGATGCTGTCGAGCAGGCGTTCCGGCTTTACCGGCGGAAGGATCGCCTCCTCGCTCGAGTCGAACTGGGTCGTGCCGGGGAACAGGAATCCCGGATAGAGGCGCGAGAAGGAGACGATCGAAACGTCGTGGCGTGCGGCGAGCGCCCGCGCGAGGAGGGTCGTGTAGTGCGCGATGCCGCCGCGGTAGGGGTGCGTGGGCCCGAGGAGGGCGACCCTCACCGGAGGACCCCGCGCCCGCGGCGGTGACGGCTAGATGCGATCCCGGATCGCGTAGTCCGGCTCCTCTCCGCGCGCGCCCGCGATCAGCTCGCCGAGAAATCCGAGCGAGAGGAACTGGATGCCGAGGATGACCAGGACGAGCCCGAGGACCAACGAAGGACGCAGGCGGAGCCCCTCCCCGAGGAACAACCAGGGCCAGGCCGCCCACACGGTGCACGCGAATCCGAGGAATGCGACGAAGATGCCCATGCGGCCGAAGAGATGCAGCGGGCGCGTGCTGCTCGTGGTCATGAACATCACGGCGAGAAGGTCGAGGAACCCGTTGATGAACCGGTCGGCGCCGAACTTGGTCTTGCCGTGAAGGCGCTTGTGATGGACCACCGGGATCTCGCCGACCTTGAAGCCGTTCCAATGCGCGAGCACGGGAATGAACCGGTGCAGCTCGCCGCGCAGTCGCACCGCCTTGGCCGCCTCGGCGCGGTAGGCCTTGAGCCCGCAGTTCATGTCGTGCAGCGAAACGCCGGTCATGAGCGACGTGACGCCGTTGAAGAGCTTCGACGGAATCGTCTTGGAAATCGGGTCCTGCCGGTCCTGCTTCCACCCCGAGACGACGTCGAGACCCTCGCCGACTTTCTTCAACAGAGGTCCGATCTCGGCGGAATCGTCCTGTAGATCTCCGTCCATCGTCACGATGCGGCTGCCCCGTGCCTCCCGGAATCCGACGGAGAGGGCCGCCGACTTGCCGTAGTTCCGGCGAAACGAAATCATTCGGAGCGCCGGCGTGGTCGGCTTGAGCGCGTGGAGGGCCGCGGCGGTCCCGTCCGTCGAGCCGTCGTCCACGACGAGCACCTCGTACGTGAGGCCGAGCGGGGCCAAGTCGGCGGCGAGCTTCGAGAGGAGCGGCGCCATGTTCTCCGCCTCGTTCAGGACGGGAACCAAGATCGTGAGGTCGAGCTTCCCGTCCATGTCGGGCCGCGTCACGCCGGATTCGATCGCTGCCATTCCCACTGCCTCCTCAGTCCCTCGGTCAGATCGGTGCGGGGCGCGTAGCCCAGATCGAGCCGCGCGCGCGAGGTGTCGGCGGACGTGTCGCGCGGATCGCCCGGCGCCGCCGGCTCGATTTCCCGCGCGATCGCTCGGCCCGTCACCGACTCGATTCGCTCGAGCAGCTCGTTCAAGGAGACGCGATGCCCGCCGCCGACATTGTACAGGAGCGCGGGCGAGCGGCAGTCCAGGGCGCCGAGCGTGGCCGAGACCGCGTCGTCCACGAACGTGAAATCGCGGGTCTGCTCGCCGTCCCCGTAGATCGGAACCTTCGTCCCGCCTCGAGCCGCTTCGAAGAAGCGATGGATGCCCATGTCGGGCCGCTGCCGCGGGCCGTACACGGTGAAGTACCGGAGCGCGACCGCCGGAACCCCGTACGACTTGTGGTATGCGGAGAGCAGCGCCTCGGCCGCCACCTTCGTCACGCCGTAGGGCGAGAGCGGCCGGGTCGGCTCGTCTTCGGGCGTCGGGAATCGTTCGGGCGCGCCGTAGACCGACGAGGAAGAAGCGAACGCCAGCCGCTCGACGGGATGGCGCCTCACGGCTTCCAGGAGCCGCTGGGTCGCGACCACGTTGTGCTCCGCGTATTCACCGAACGCTTCCCCCCAGCTCGGGCGAACGCCGGGGAGCGCCGCCAGATGCACGACGTGGGTCACGCGGTCGAGGAGCCGGTCCAGATCCGCGGTCCGGAGGTCTTCCTCCACCAGGCGGAATCGCGGATGCGCGAGCGCCGCGGCCACGTTGCTTCGCTTTCGAGGCGCCGGGTAGTTCGAGGTGAAGGCGTCGACGCCGACGACGTCGTCGCCCCGCGCCAGAAGCGCCTCGCAGACCGTCGAGCCGATAAACCCAGCCGCTCCCGTGACGAGCGCCCGCATGGGGCCTTAGCGGCCGGCCCCCGACGTTCGGAGCGAGTCCTCGAACCGTGCCAGGTTCTTCGCTCCTTCCCGGTCTTCCGGATGCGCCCGCACCCAGCCGCGGAGCACCTCGAGCGCTTCCCCTTTCCGATCGATCTGCCAGAGCGCGGTGAAGAGCGCGTTGTACCAGTCGAAGTACTGCTGGTTCAGCTCGCAGGCCCTGCGAAGCAAGCCGATCCCCTCTTCGACTTGTCCCTGCCCGAATTTCATCACGCCCAGGTGGTAATAGAACTCGGCGGACGTGGGATATTTTTTCACGCCGTCTTCGTAGATCTTGAACGCGTCCTCGGTGCGGCCCGAGTCCTCGTAGAGCCGGCCCAGGTATTCGAGGAGGCCCGGGAAATCGGGCGACATTTTGAGCGCGTCCTGGATGAGTCGGATGGCCTCGTCGTTCCGGCCCGCCATCTGCATTTGGTAGGCGACCTGCACGTGCGCGGCGGTGTAGTTCTGCACCAGCCGGTAGGCATTCTCGTCCTTGTAGACCGTGCGGTCGTACGCCCGGTTCTTGTCCAGGAGGCCGCGATACTTGAACACGCTGTAGATGTTCTCGAGCGTCTTCGGCACGTCGATGTTGGAGGGCGGCGGATTCTCGTTGACCCGGAACACGAGCGCCTCCAGCGAGAGCCGGGGCTCGAGACCCATCTGCTCGGGAACCGTGACCGCGAGGTAGATCGGCTTCTTCCACGCGTTCGTCTTCACGATGTCCGCCACGGCCTGGTCCTTCACCCAGACGACCTGGCCCGTCTTGTCGTCCATGTAGGGCTGCATCGTCTGGAGCTGCGCGTCGCTGAAGGAGAGTGGGACTTTCGGCTCCTGGTCGCGCAACTGCCGGATGTACCACGGCGTGTTCAGAAGGCTCAGGTTGACGACCCGAACGTCCTTCCGGACCCCCTCGACCTCCTGGATGTACCAGAGCGGGAACGTATCGTTGTCGCCGTTCGTGAAAACGATGGCGTCCTTCTCGAGCGGAATCAGCATGTTGTACGCGTAGTTGTGGGCGACGTAGAAATTCGAACGGTCGTGTTTGAAATACCCGTTCTT
>DATEND010000179.1:0-2635 GCA_035275245.1 Candidatus Eiseniibacteriota bacterium | reverse complement strand
ATCGATTTGGAAATGTCGTTCGTGACGAGCGAGGACGTATTCGGGGTCGTGGAGGGGATGCTCGAAGCGATCTTCCGCCGGAACATGAAGCGCGAGCTCAAGATTCCGTTCCCGCGCCTCACGTATCGCGAGGCGATGGATCGGTTCGGGAGCGACAAGCCCGACCTTCGCATACCATTCGAGATCAAGGACGTGACCGATGTCGCCGCGCAGAGCGCCTTCGAGATCTTTCGCGCGGCCGCCGCGTCGGCGCCGGGCACGATGACCGGGGCGCTTCCGGTGCCCGGCCAGGGCACCGCCTCGCGAAAGGAGATCGAGGCGTGGGAAGCGGCCGCCAAATTGATGGGCGCGGCCGGTCTCGCGTGGGCGCGGGTCAAGGGCGGCGGACTCGACGGCGGCGTTGCCAAGCACTTCGCTGCCGGCGATCTCGCGGCGCGCCTGATTCACGCCGCCGGGGCGAACGAAGGCGACCTGCTCCTCATCGCCTCCGGCACGAGGGCGCTCGTGCTCCGTGCGCTCGGTCACGTGCGCACGATCGTCGGCGCCCAGAAGTTCAAGCTCGACCCGACCGAGTTCCGCTTCGTCTGGGTGCACCAGTTCCCGCTGTTCGAGTGGGACGAGGGAAGGCAAGCGTGGTCGCCGGCGCACCACATCTTCACGATGCCGCTCGACGAGCACATCGCGCATCTGGAATCCGACCCAGGGCGCGTGCACGGCCAGCTCTACGATCTGGCCGCGAACGGCGCGGAGCTCGCTTCCGGCAGCATTCGAATCCACCGCAAGGACCTTCAAGAACGCGTCCTCGGCGTCATCGGAATGCGACCGGAGGAATTGATGACCCGGTTCGGATTCCTGCTCGAATCGTTCGAGTACGGAGCGCCCCCGCACGGCGGCATCGCGCTCGGCTTGGACCGCCTCGTCGTTCTGTTCCACGGCGGCGACTCCATTCGCGACGCGATCGCGTTCCCCAAGACCGCGAGCGCCACGTCCCTCATGGACGGATCGCCCGCCGCCATCGATCCCGGCGACTTAAGGGACCTCAAAATCCGCATCGCCACGGAGTAATTCCGGTTCGCTGGCACCTGTCGTGCGTACTGAGATTCGACGGGTGTGGGGGCCTTGACTTCCCGGGTACGAGACCCTACGGTCATTCAAGGCTTGGCGCGCCCATGGGGGCCCGTGCGACATCACTAAGCTATTGCGAAGTAACAAATTACTTCTAACGAGCCCGTCTTCGACGGGAATTTCCGGAGCCGCCCGTTCCGGAGCGGCCGGCTTGGCCTTTGCCACCGCGAATTGGCCGTGCGCTCGATCGCGTTCCATCGCGTCGGCGCGATTCCGCCCCCCGGCCACGACCTGGTACCTTTATTTCTCGCTCCTGCTCGGATCGGCGGCATTCGCCGGATGCGGCGGTGCTAACGCGCCCTGCCCCACGCCGACGACCGAGCTGGACCGCCATCGCGACGAATCGTTCGAAGCGCAACGCGAAGTCGGAGCGGTCCTCGCGGAAGAGCGCGCGCTCCGAGCCGAGCGCGAGTCGGCGGCGGCCCGCCTCCAGGCGGCGCGCGCGGCGCTCGACTCGTTGGCTCCGTCGGCCGGAACGGAATGAGGCACGCGCTGGCCGCCCTCGTGATCATGTGCGCCGCGGCCCTGGGCGGATGCGGAAAGCCCGTGCTCCGGATCGCGGATCCCTCGCTCGGGGACTACTACACCGAGAAGGAGTTCAAGAAACTGAGGCAGGAACAGCGCGACGAATACTGCAACGATCTCGCGCTGCAAGATTCGGCGTACCAGGAGGAAATTCGCGAAGCGCGCGATGCCCTCCAGGCGATTCGCCTTCGCTGCGATCCATTGCGGCAGGAGGCCGATTCGCTGGCACTCGCGGCCGCGGCGTTGGAGCGTCGCGTGGCCGAAGCGCGCAGCGCAAAGCCGCGTCGAGGCGGTACGACCGGGGACGGGGCGCGGTGGACGGTGCGCGCCGGCGACTCGCTCTGGCGGATCGCGGCCGACAACAAGACCTACGGCGACGGCCGGAAGTGGCCCCGCCTCTACGCAGCCAACAAGGACCGGATCGGATCGCCCGATCGAATCTATCCGGGACAGGAGATCACGATCCCACGATGAATCCCGCATCCCCGCATCCCGCATCCTCGGAGATCACGCGCTTGGTCCCGCTCGAGGGCATCGACCCGCTCTCGCTCTTCGGCCGGAACGACTCCAATCTTCGATTGGTGGAGCGTTCGTATCCCGTGAACGTCACGTTTCGCGACGGAAAGCTCGCCGTTCGGGGCGACGCGGCGACGGTGGACGAAGTGAGCTCCGTCCTGACGACGCTCGCCGATCTCGTGCGGAGGGGCGCCGTGCTCGAAGAGCACGACGTTCACAATTTCATCGGTTTGACGGACGCGAACGACCGGGAGGATTCCCGGGCGCTCTACGAGAAGCCGGTCCTCTTCACGTTCGACAAGCGGACCATCCGCGTGAAGACGCTGGGTCAGGCGCGCTACGTGGCCGCGCTCCAGCGCCACGACATCGTGTTCTCGATCGGACCCGCCGGGACCGGAAAGACGTACCTCGCGGTGGCGGCCGCCGTGAACGCGCTCAAGGCGCGCCAGGTGGAGCGCATCCTCCTCGT
>DATEND010000178.1:0-3638 GCA_035275245.1 Candidatus Eiseniibacteriota bacterium | reverse complement strand
GAGCGGGAGGAGGAGGAGCGGGAGAAGTTGCGCCCGATTCGGTGCACTTGCTTTGCCGCGTTTCGGCGTAGGGCCGCGCCGTTTCACCGGCTCGGTCTCGGTGGGTATCGAACCGGGCCGGATCGACCCGTAGACGAGGAGGACCGCGCCGAACACCAGGAGCGCGATGGTTCCAACACGGAGGATTGGCGGGAGGAAGCCGGGCGAGTGGAGTCCCCAGGCGAGTGGACCAGGGCTCGCGGTGGCCGCAATGACGCCGGCAACGTAGAGGAGGGCGCAGATGGAGAGCGCGCCTCGCGACGCTGCCTCCGGTCGTTGTTCGGCCATGGACCGCCGATAATGCTCTGTCGCTCGGCGAGTTGGAAGGGGGCTTGAAGGTTTCGGTTGACGGCCCCGCACGCCTGGACAATACTTGATTGAGCGTTCAACTAACAATTTGTGCAGTGTCGTAATCGCAACCGAGAAAGGGAATTAAGTAGCACGTCTATGGAAGCCGAGCGCCCCCAAGCCACGAGCACTCGAGAGCGGATCGTCCTGGAGGCGATGAGGCTCTTCTGGGAGAAGGGCTATGGTTCGACGAGCATCCAGGACATCCTCCGCGCCGCGGACGCGAACAGCGGCAGCCTCTACCACTTTTTTCCCGCAAAACAGGACCTGCTTCTGGCCGTGCTCGACTTCTACGTCGAGGGCCTGCATCCGGAGCTGCTCGAGCCCGCATGGCAGGGAGTCGTGGATCCCATCGCGCGCGTGTTTGCGCTCCTCGGCAAGTATCGAGAGCTGCTCATCGAAACCGACTGCTTCTACGGATGCCCGCTCGGGAGCCTCGCGTTGGAGCTGCACGAGCCTGACCCCGCCGTTCGCGAAAAGATCGCGGCGAATTTCACCGGATGGACCGAAGCGGTTCGCGCCTGTCTCGTCGCCGCGGGCAGTCGTCTGCCCGAGTGGGTCGATCGCGGCGAACTTGCACAGTTCGTCCTCACCACGATGGAGGGCGGCGTGATGCAGGCGCGAACGCATCGCGACATCGCGACCTTCGACGCCTCCGTTCGGCAACTCAGGAACTACATCGACATGCTCGAGAAATCGGCGCTCCGGGAGGAATCCCGGGCGTAGCCGCAGTTCATCACTCAAACACCGCCGAGTTCCACGAAAGGAGACATACTCCGATGCATTCCAGGTCGTTCGCGTTGTCGCTCCGCACGGGCGTGATCGTGCTCGCCCTTATGGTCGCCGGTGCAGCTCGAGCCGACGTCGCGGCTCACTTCCAGCCGTTCGCGTTTCTGGCGGGCAGTTGCTGGAGCGGGACAATGTCGGACGGGACCACGGACACCCACTGCTGGGAGTGGGTGTACGGTGGCTTCCACCTCCGCGACCGCCACACGGTGACCGGAAAGGGCGCGCCCTATTACGGCGAAACGATCTATTCCTGGAGCCCGGACAAGAAGCGCGTCGTCTACCGATACTGGAATTCGCTCGGCGGCTACAGCGACGGGGACTTCAAGACAGAGGGCGCGAGCCTTGTTTCCGCCGCGGAACGATACGTCGACGCCGGCGGGACGCAGGAGTTCCGAACCGTCCTGACACGCCTCGACGACAAGCGATACGAGTCGCGCACCGAGAAACGCGAGAAGGGCTCGTGGAAGCCGGCGTGGCGCGTCGAATTCTCGAAGACCGCGCCCGATTCCGTGGGGTCCGGGCACGGCTCATGGTCGCCGGATCGCGCCGACCTCATCCTCTCGTCGAATCGGGAAGGGAACTCAGAGATCTACCTTCGGCCCGGCGGGACGGACCAGTGGGTGAACCTCACCAAGAATCCTGCGCCGGACAACTGGCCCGAGTGGTCGCCCGACGGGAAGCGGATCGCGTTCCAGAGCCGTCGTACCGGGAACCTCGATATCTGGGTCATGAACGCGGACGGCACGAATCAGGTTCAACTCACGAACGACCCCGAACACGACTACCTACCCGCCTGGTCTCCGGACGGCGCGAGCATCGTCTTCACGTCGTGGCGGCGCGAGGCAGGGGATACCGCGCGCGCCAACCACATCTACAGCATGCGTGCCGACGGGACCGGGCAACGCCGCCTGATTCCCGAGTCTCCGGGAAGTTCGGCGGGAGCGTCGTGGTCGCCGGACGGCTCGACGCTCGTTCTCGACCGCGTGGCCGGCAACGAGGGCGCCGACGTGTTCCTTGCCGACGCGAACGGGAAGATCGTGACCCGGCTCACCGACGACGCGGCGTACGACGGCTCGCCGGTCTTCTCGCCGGACGGATCGCGGATCGCCTTCTACTCGTCCGCGGGTGAGAAGTCCGAGCTGGTCGTCATCGACCGAAACGGCGGAAATCGCAAGACACTGATCGCAGCCGGCAAGAACTGGTATCCGCGATGGTCGCCCGACGGGCGATGGCTGGTCTACACGGCCCCAGCTCGCGAGAATGACGAGAAGGATCTCGACGTCCTGGCGATTCCCGTGGATCAACCCGGCAAGCCGATCGTCCTCGGCGGCGGCCCGGGGCGCGAGTCCGAGGGGCGTTGGCGGCCATGAGGAGGCGAGACACTCCGACCGCGATTCAAAAGCAAAGCCGAGCGAGGGCTCTTGAGGTGTAAGCTAGAATTCTAGTGGGTGCCCCACTCGGTCCCCTCCACGAGGCCCGGATTCCAATGAACGCATGCGACTGCTCGCAGTTGTTCTGATTTCATTCTCATCTTACGCCCTCCCGCTGCTTTGCCACGCAGACGTGGAACCCTGGGCGATTCACTTCCCGAATGGGTACAAGGATTGCCCCTACGTCTCGAAGCCGGCGGTCATCCCTGAGGAGGCTTGGGGCACGCCATTTCTGCTCCGCCCATCGTCGAAGTGGCCAGGCAGGCCGATCCGACTGCGAGACTGGACCCACGATGGTCAGCGGCCCCGAACCCCTACTGCGACTGTCTCCGCTAGCCTAGGAATGTTCGCGGTTGAGTGCGACAGTTGTTGGGAGGAGACACGGGTCGTCGAATCCAGATCCGTGTGCCCAGGTCAAGACGGCCCTCGCACGATTCGCGAGCGTTTCTGCATCCCTATGGTTGCCCTCATCGATACTTCGGGGGCGTGGAGGGCAACCTTCCCGGCTGCCCGAGGCGCGGAATGGTCGCCGAATGGCACCCAGCTGGCGATTATCTACGTCAACACACCTCGATATTTTGGCGAGGATGGAACCATCACCTACCGAGAGGTTTCGCTGGGTGTGGGCATATTCGTGCCTGCTTCGGGTGAGACGAGGTCCTTTCCGGTTCCAACGGAGACCCTCTCCTGGATCGACGATGAGGGCCTCTTGCTCGAGTATCGCGGGCGTCGCTTCGGATTCAGCGGGGTTTCTGGAAAGATTGGCAGTCCAACTCAGCGAGTGGAGCCGACAATCATGCGTGGCCGCATCTCATCGGATATGTGGTACGTCCATCGGCCGGGCACACTCAAGGTGTGGTCACTCTTCGGCCGCCCGCACGGTCGGAGCAAGGAACGCGATTCGAGCGAGGACGGACCGGAAGGAGTTGACAAGGATCTGACCGAAAGGCTTCTTAGTGCCATCGGCGGGGAACCTGATTACGTCTCTACGGAGTCCTTCTGGTTACGGGGTCAGGGCCAGGAACATGCCAT
>DATEND010000177.1:0-3999 GCA_035275245.1 Candidatus Eiseniibacteriota bacterium | reverse complement strand
ACGCGGCCGACCTCGTCCTCCGGCACGACGGCACGGTGAAGGTGTACGAAATCCTCGGGGCCCTGCCCCGTGCGTTCGTGGTCCACAAGATCCGGCGCACGCTCAACGACTCGAGCGCGCTCGCGATCCTGCGCACCGAGGGCGCGTTCGACCCGAGGACCGAGGCGATCTGGATCGGCGAAGACCGGCCGCCGCCCGTATCGGAGCCGGTGGAACCGGATTCCGTCCGGACGCTCCGGTACGACTTCAACACGGTGGAGTACATGGTTCGGACGGCCGCCCCAGGCCTGTTGCTCACGGTCGAGCAATACGATCCCGATTGGACGGTGACGATCGATGGAACGAAGGCGGAGATCCATCGCGTGAATTACCTGATGCGGGGCGTCGCGCTGCCGGCCGGCGTCCACCGCGTCAAATTCGTCTACGAGCCACGGGCGCTCCAGGCGGGCATTCGCATTTCCGTCGCGTCCGCGGCGGTCACCTTGCTCCTGGGCTTGGCCGGATTCCTCCTCGCGCTCCGGCGCCGGAGAGCGGGCGCCGTCCCGACGAGCGTGCCGGGGAACGAAGCGCCGTGAAAGCCCTCGTCATCATCCCGACGTACAACGAGCGGGACAATCTGGTGGAGCTCCTGGGCCGTGTTTTCGCGCAGAACCTGCCGGAGCTCGAGGTGTTGATCGTGGACGACAATTCGCCGGACGGAACCGGCGCCTTGGCGGACGAGATGTCGGCGAGCGATCCGCGCATCCACGTCATGCACCGCGCGGGAAAACTGGGTTTGGGCTCGGCCTACGTCGCGGGGTTCCGTTACGCGATCGCCCGGGACTACGAAGCGATCTTCGAGATGGACGCGGACTTCTCCCACAATCCGGACAGCCTCCCGACGTTTCTCCACGAATTGGAGAACGCCGATCTCGTTCTCGGCTCGCGGTATCTGCACGGCGTCACGGTCGTGAATTGGCCTCTTACGAGGCTGATCCTGTCCTACGGCGCCAACGTCTACAGCCGTGTGATTACGGGAATGAACGTCAAAGACCTGACCGGGGGATTCAAGTGCTTCCGCCGCCGCGTGCTCGAGGCCATCGACTTGGACCGCGTCAAGTCGGACGGTTACGGCTTTCAGATCGAGGTCAATTTCAAGGCGTATCGGAAAGGATTCCGGATCAAGGAGATTCCGATCCTGTTCGTCGACCGCCGCGCCGGTGAATCGAAGATGTCGCGCCGGATCGTCTACGAGGCGGCCTGGATGGTCTGGAGACTCCGCATCCTCGACCTGCTCGGCGCACTCTAGGACGCCGCCCCATGGGCCTCTCCCTGATCGTCGTCCATTACCAAACGCGTGAAGCTCTGGGGCGGCTCTTCGCCTCCCTTAGCGCCGCGAAGCCGGGCCCGCTCCGAGAGATCGTGGTCGTGAACAATTCCGGCGAGGCCTTGGACGACCTCGTCTCGTCGGCCGGTTGGCCGACGCGCCTGCTCGCGTCGGGGCGAAATCTCGGCTACGCGAAGGGCGTGAACGCGGGCATCCGCGCGGCGTCGGCCGAGGACGTCCTGATCCTGAATCCCGACGTCCGGGTTCGGCCGGGTGCGATCGAGGCGCTCGTGGCCGCCGCCGGTGCGCGCCCTCGCGCGGGGATCGTGGCTCCGCGTCTCTTGAATCCCGACGGAACGCTTCAACTCTCGGCCCGCCGCTTCTACAATTGGAAGACCCTCCTCTTGCGCCGAGCTCCGCTCGGAGCGCTCAAGGACCGAAGCCGGGCCGTGCGGGATCACCTGATGGCGGACTGGGACCACGCCGAGACCCGGCCGGTCGACTGGGTGCTGGGCGCCGCGATGTACGTTCGCCGACGGGCGATGCGGGACGTCGGATTGATGGACGAGCGATATTTCCTCTATTTCGAGGACGTCGACTGGTGCCAGCGGATGTGGCGCCACGGATACGAGGTGGTCTACTGTGCGGACGCACTCATGGATCACGACTACGCGCGGGAGAGCGCCCGGCTTCGGCCGCGGTCGCTCCGCGCCCACGTGGCCGGGCTGCTCCGGTTCACCGAGAAATGGAGCGCGCTGGTGTTCGCGTTGAACCAATATCGCCGGCGCTTCGTGCAGGGCATCACGCTGGGCGCGGACATCATCGCGGCCGTTCTCGCCTGCCTCGTGGCGTACGGGGCGCGCGCTCTCCTCGATCCGTGGTTCGAGAAGCCGCTCTTCCCGGTCGAAACGTACCGCGGCCTCTTCTTCTTCGCGGTCACCGTCACGGTGGCCTCGCTCGCGATGAACGGTCTCTACCGCCGGGCGGCCTTCCGGGATGGCATCGAGCGCGCCTTCCTGCTCGGCCAGGCGGTCGCGCAGGCGGGTGTTCTGCTCATGGCGTCGACGTTCCTCTTCCAGACGCCCCGCTACTCGCGCGTGTTGGTGCTCCTTCTTCTGCCGCTCCTCTTCCTTTTCCTCATACTCGGGCGATGGCTCCTCCAGGGGTTGGCCGAAGGCGTTCGGCGGCAAGGGTTCGCGTTTCGGCGCGTCCTGCTCTTGGGCTCGGGCGACGCCATGGAGCGCGCGCGGGTTACGCTCGAGGGAGCGCGCGCCTCGGGGTTCGAGCCGCTCCACGCCGAGACCCCGACGGACGGGAGCGAGCCGCCCGAAGCGGCCGCGAAGCGGCTCCGCGAGCTGGTCGAGTCGGAGCGGATCCAGGTGGTATGCATCGTGCCGGAGCCGGATGAGTTGCCCTACCTGCTCTCGATCGCGTCCGCGCTCCGCGACAGCGGGGTCGCCGTCTACTGGGCCGGATCACTTTCGCATCTGGCACCCGCGGTGGCGGCGCGAAAACTGGGGCCGATCGATGCGGTGCTCCTCCACGCGCCGAGCCGCGGCCTCTCGCTCAAGGCGCGCAAGCGCGCGAGCGACCTATTTCTCTCCCTGTTGGTCGCGCCCTGGCGCTGGCGCGGGCTGGCCGCGTCCCTCAAGGCCAACGGCGAAGGAACCGGGGCCGGCGACGCCTGGCGCCGCGTCTGGTCGGGGGAGCGCTCGTGGGTGGGGCGAAGCGCCTACGAGCGCGACCGCTGGGTCGGCGTTCCGGCCTGGGCGCGTCTCGCGCTCGAGTCGCTTCGGCCAGGCGTCTTCTCCCCGGCGAACGGAAGCGACGTCGATCGGTTCGCGCGCGTCGAGGCCGAGCTCGCCTATTTGACGCGATTCTCGCTGGCCGAAGATCTCCGCGTCTTCCTCCGGGCGACCCGCGAGGGCGCGCGATGACCCGAGCCATCGCCATCACGGCCCTCGTGCTCCTGGCCGCGCTACTCCCCGTCCGCGCGGCGGCGGCGACCCGAATCTTCGTGACGAACCACGTGAACTCGAACGACGTGCGCGGCCTCGCCGCGTGGGACGGCCGCCTCGCCGCGGCGACCTTGGGCGGCGTCGTTCTCGCGGGGATGCCGGCCGGACCGTTCACGAAGGTGATGCGCACCGCCGGCGGCCTTCCTTCGAACCAGACGCTCTGCTTGGTGGCGAGCCCGGCGGGCCGCCTTTGGATCGGAACCGTGGATCAGGGTCTCGCGCGGCTAAGGACGGACGGGTCCTTCCCGCGAACGCTCACCACCTTCGACGGCCTTCCGAGTAACCGGGTGCAGACGCTCTTCCGCACGGGGGACAGCGTGTGGGTTGGAACGAGCGGCGGCGTCGCGCTCTTCACGGAGAACCCGACGAACGGACAGGTCGCCCTACGGCGCTCGGACTCGAACGCCAGCACGGCGGGCGGCCTGATCTCGGACGACATCCGCGCGTTCGCCTCTCTGCGCGACACGACCTGGTGCGCCACCGGGGCCGGGCTCTCGGCCTTCACGGGGGGCTCTTGGATTCCCCGCGGCGATCTCCTCGCAACCGCGGCGAACGCCCTCCTGGCCCACGGCGACACGCTCTGGGTCGGAACGGCGGCGGGCCCGCGCGCATACGTGAACGGCGTCCTGGAACCCGTGGGCGCCGGACACTTCGGCTCATGCTTGGCCATCGGCG
>DATEND010000176.1:0-5488 GCA_035275245.1 Candidatus Eiseniibacteriota bacterium | reverse complement strand
GCGCGCGCGAGCCGAAAGACGATCCGGATCTGGAGCCAAGCCGTGCCGTACCTTCCCGGCGCCTTGGAGCTCGCGTCGGAAGGGATCGCGTCGGCGGGGCTTCTCTCGAATCGCGAATCGATCGACCCTGACGTTGCCTGGGACGAGGGCGTGCCCGAGGCGACGCGGCGCGCCCTGGTCGATCCGCAGACCTCCGGCGGGCTCTTGATCGCCGTGGCCCCGTCCCGCGCGGAGCGGCTCCTCGGACGGCTTCGGAAGGCGCGGGTCAGTTCGGAGGTCGTGGGCGAGGTGCTCGCGCGCGGACGCGTTCCGCTCGAGGTCCAAGCCTGACGTTCGGTCCGGTGCGGGAGCGGATGGGATCTGGTGGTCTCCGAGGACTTCAAATCCTTTTGTCGGGCGTCTTAGACGTCCGAGGTGGGTTCGATTCCCACACGTTCCCGCCAGGAGCGCCCTAAGCCGGAGGCTCGATGGACGGATTGATGAGGGCCTGGAGCCGGCTCGATTGGAACGATCCGGCCGTGATCGCGGTGTTGGCCGCGATCGCCGTCGTGGCGCTCTTTCGCAGATGGTCGTTCGTGCTTCTCGCAGTTCTCGTGATCGCGCTCGGCCAAGGGCTCGAGTACCTCCTCGACCACGCGGCACTCGGAGCGGAGTTCAACCGCGGCATGGTGATCGGGGTGTACCTCTTTGGCGCCGTTCTCTTCCTCTTTCTCGCCATCGCGCATTTCTTCACGTCGAAGCGCTGAGCGCGCGCGGAAGCCGCGCGGCGTCCTCGCCGGCTTCGCGTTTTTGGGGTGCCTTGCCGTGACCACGGGCTTCGCCGAGGGCGCGGCCGCGCCCGACTCCGCCTCCCACCGGTCGGCCCCCTACAAGGTCATGCTTCGATCGGCGGTCGTCCCCGGATGGGGACAGATGTACAATCATCAATTCCTCAAGGCCGCCTTGGTCGTGGCCGGCGAGGGATTCCTCGTCTACAAGACGCTGGACGAGCTGAGACTGGAGAACGATGCCATCGATCGGGCGGCCGCGTTGCCCGCGGGCCCCGACCAGGATTTCGCAATCGAGGAGCAGGCCTTGCACCGTAATCGGAAGATCAGCTGGATCTGGTGGGGCGTCGCCGCCCACCTTCTGTCCATGGCGGACGCGTACGTCGACGCCCACCTTTCCACGTTCGAGGACGACTTCGGTCCGCCGGAGGCCGCCGGGCCGCGCGGCGGCCCCGAGATCCGCCTCGCCTACCGCGTCCGCTTCTGACCGCTCCCGTGAAACGACGCGACCTGGTCCGAAACTTCTGCATCATCGCGCACATCGATCACGGGAAGTCGACCCTGGCCGACCGGCTCCTGGACCGAACGGGCGCCGTGCCGAAGGGGAAGATGAAGGAACAGGTTCTGGACAACATGGACCTGGAGCGGGAGAAGGGCATCACGATCAAGTCGCACGCCATCACGATGTCCTACGACGCACGCGACGGAAACACCTACACCTTGAATCTCATCGACACGCCGGGCCACGTGGACTTCACCTACGAGGTGTCGCGGAGCCTGGCCGCGTGCGAGGGCGCCATCCTGGTCGTCGACGCGTCGCAGGGGGTCGAGGCCCAGACGATCTCGAATCTCTTTCTCGCGCAGGAGCAGAAACTCGCGATCGTGCCCGTGCTCAACAAGGTGGACCTCCCGGCGGCGATGCCGGACGAGACCGCGCTCGAGGTGGCCCAGCTGCTGCACGTGGAGCCCGAGGACTGCGTTCGAATCTCCGCGAAGGAGGGCGTCAACATCGAGGCCGTGCTCGAGGCGGTCGTGGAGCGCATTCCCGGGCCGCTCGACGAATCGGATCATCCGCTCCAGGCCCTGATCTTCGACTCCGTGTTCGACCAGTTCCGCGGCGTGATCGTTTACGTCCGCGTCGTCAAGGGTCAGCTCCGGCGCGGCGACGCGATTCGCTTCTTCTCCACGTCGAACCGCTACGAGGTCCTCGAGCTCGGGACGCTCCGCCTCGGATTGGATCCCAAAGAGTTCCTCACGGCCGGCGACGTCGGCTACATCGTCGCCAACATCAAGGTCGTCGGAGACGCCAAGGTCGGAGACACGATCACGTCGGAGGAGAATCCGGCGCCCGAACCCCTCCCGGGCTACCGCCCCGTGAAGCCGATGGTCTTCTCCGGACTCTATCCCATCGATCAGGACAGCTACGTCGAGCTCAAGGAGTCGCTCGCGAAGCTCCAGCTGAACGACGCCTCCCTCACGTTCGAGCCCGAGACCTCGATGGCGCTCGGGTTCGGATTCCGGTGCGGCTTTCTCGGCCTCCTGCACATGGAAATCGTCCAGGAACGGCTCTCGCGCGAGTACGACGTCGATCTGATCGCGACGGTCCCGAGCGTCGAGTATCACGTCCTCAAGACCAACGGCGACGCCATCGTGGTCGAGAATCCCGCCCTGATGCCGCCGGCGGGCTCGATCGAGTCGATCGAGGAGCCCTACGTGCGGGCGCAGGTCGTCGTGCCGGTCGAGTACGTCGGAAACATCATGCAGCTCGCGCAGGATCGGCGCGGTATGTTCATCAGCATCGAATATCCGAGCCCCGAGCGGGCGCACATCACCTACGAGCTGCCGCTGGCGGAGATCGTGCTCGACTTCTACGACCGGCTCAAGTCGATCAGCCGCGGGTACGCTTCGCTCGACTACGAGCTCGCCGGCTACAAGCCCGCGGCGCTCGTGAAGATGGACCTCCTCCTGAACGGGGATCCCGTCGACGCGCTCTCGGTCATCGTCCATCGCGAGAAGGCCTACGATTGGGGCCGTGTCGTCTCCGTAAAGCTCAAGGAGCTGATTCCGCGCCAAATGTTCCCGATCGCGATTCAGGCGGCGATCGGCAGCCAGGTCATCGCGCGCGAAACGATCTCCGCGCTTCGGAAGGACGTCATCGCGAAGTGCTACGGGGGCGACATCTCGCGGAAGCGAAAGCTCCTCGAAAAACAGAAGGAAGGAAAGCAAAGGATGAAACAGATTGGCACCGTCCGGATTCCGCAGGAGGCCTTCCTGGCCGTCCTCAAGGTGGAGCGGTAGCCGTGCGAAAGGAGCCTCCACGGGCATGAGCCAAGGCACAGCCGCCGCATCCGCGCGCGCCCGCGCGCGCACCAAGTCGGCGGTTCGCGAATACGTCGAGGCGATCGTCCTCGCCATCATCCTGACGGTCGTGATCCGCGGCTTGGTGATCCAGGCGTTTCGGATTCCGACCGGGTCGATGGAGGACACGCTCCAGGTCGGCGACTTCCTGTTCGTGAACAAGATGATCTACGGATCGGAGATCGACATCGGCTGGCAAGGCCAGCGATTCGTGTACTTCCGCTTCCCGGCGATCCGGGAGCCCAAGCCCGGCGACATCATCGTATTTCGGTTCCCGGAGGATCCCGCCCGCGACTTCATCAAACGATGCGTCGCCGTCGGGGGCCAGCAGGTCGAGATCCGGGACAAGGTGCTCTTCGTCGACGGGAAGCCGCGCGACGAGCCCTACGTGTCGCACAAGGATCCGCGCGTTCTGACGCGGGAGACGGCGCGCGACAACTTCGGACCGTACGTGGTGCCGCAGGGCCATCTCTTCATGATGGGGGACAATCGAGACAACAGTCACGACAGCCGGTTCTGGGGCGCCCTCCCGCGAAGCCTCGTGAAGGGACAGGCGATGATCCTCTACTGGTCGTGGGACGAAGGACGCCGCATGCCGCGATTCGACCGGCTCCTTCGTCCGGTTCGCTGAGGGGCGACCGCATGGAATTCGGGCTCTACCTCCATCTTCCGTATTGCCGGAGCCTGTGCCCCTACTGCGCCTTCGCCAAGGCACCCCTTCATCACGCCGAGCCGGAGCGGCTCCTCGCCGGGTTGGCGCGCGAATGGGACTTGGCGCTGGCCGAGAGCCCTCGCGCGTGGGGGACGAAGCGGCCGCGAACGCTCTACTTCGGGGGCGGCACGCCGACCGCGCTCGACCTTGCGACGCTCCGCCGCCTCTTCGCCTGGCTTTCCTATGCGTTCGATCTCTCGGGCGTTCGCGAATGGACCGTCGAGGCGAACCCCGAGGGGCTTTCCCCAGAGAAGCTCGCGCTCCTTCGAGCGGCCGGCGTCGATCGCCTGAGCCTCGGCGTCCAATCGCTCGAGCCGGCGGCGCTCAAGGCGCTCGGCCGGATCCACACGGCCGAGGCGGCGCTCGACGCCATCGCACTCGCAAAGTCGGCCGGATTCCGATCGATCTCCGTCGACTTGATGACCGCGGTTCCCGGCGAGACCGCCGCGGGATTTCGGCGCGCCGTCGAGACCATGGCGTCCTTGGGCGTGCGGCATCTCTCGATCTATTCGCTCCAGGTGGAAGAGGGCACGCCGCTCCACGCGAAGGTGTCGCGCGGCGCGATCTCGCCCCCGGGCGAGGAGGTCGCGGCCGAACGGTACGAGGAGGGCGCGCGCATCGCCGCCGCCGCCGGGTACCGCCACTACGAGGTATCGAACTTCGCGCTTCCCGGTCACGAGTCGCGGCACAACGAGGGGTATTGGACCCGCCGCCCGTATCTCGCGCTCGGACCGGGCGCGCATTCGTTCGACGGGCGGCGCCGATGGGGGAACGAGGAGGACGTCACGCGCTACTACGAGTGCCTGGAAGGCGGATCGCTGCCGCGGCGGGACGTGACGGAGCTCGCGTTCGAGGACGCCGTCGCCGAAACCGTGATGCTTGGCCTCCGGCGCGCGCGGGGGATTCGCCTTCGCCCGCTCTCTCGCTTGGCTCCCGGCGCGGTCGCGACGTGGACGCGATGGGCCGGCGACTCCGGGGCCTTGGCACCGGGGCCGCCCGGGCGCGCGCGGCCCAGCGAGCACGGCCTCCGGACCGTCCACGAGATCGCGGCGGAGCTTCTGACGCGGATCGAGGCCGAGCGCCGCTGCCGCGCCGCTTGACAGGCCCCGCCACGGCTGGTAGCGTTTCCCCGATTGGCACTCTCGACTCGAAAGTGCTAACACCCGTGCCCTCATGAATCAACGCCTGTTGGACGAGCGGCTTCGCCGCATTCTCACCTTCGTCGTGGAGAGCCACGTTTCGCGTGCCGAGCCGGTCGGCTCGCAGTACGTTCGCGCCGCCTATCACCTCAGCATTTCCCCCGCGACCATTCGAAACGCCATGCAGCGCCTGGAGGATCTCGGCCTGCTCGGGCACCCCCACACGTCGGCTGGCCGCGTGCCGACGGAAGCGGGGTATCGGTACTACGTCGACGAGCTGATGCATCCCGAGCCGCTTCCGCCCGCGACCCGTCGCGCGCTGGATCCGGCGATCGATCGGGTGCGCCGGAGCGAGGAGGGCGTCGAGGCCGGCGTTCCTGGAATCCTCGCCAAGGCATCGCGCCAGCTCGCCGTCGTCGCGATGCGCGCGCCCGAAGCATGGCCCGTCGACCGCGTGAACCTGGTCGCCCTCGAGGACGGCGTCGTGGTGCTCGCGATCGGCGGGCGAGAAG
>DATEND010000175.1:0-2079 GCA_035275245.1 Candidatus Eiseniibacteriota bacterium | reverse complement strand
CGGAATCGACGCATTCCTCGCTGCGCGCGAGGTGGGCTCGACCGGACGCGTGATCGGAGTCGACATGACGCCGACGATGTTGAGCCGCGCTCGAGAGAACGCGACGAAGGGCGGATTCTCGAACGTCGAGTTTCGACTCGGTGAGATCGAAAGCCTTCCCGTGGCCGATGCCACGGTCGACGTCATCATCTCGAATTGCGTGATCAACCTCTCTCCCGAGAAACCCCGAGTCTTCGCGGAGGCGCTGCGTGCGCTCAAGCCGGGCGGCCGTCTTCTCGTCAGCGACCTGGTCCTGACGCGACCGCTTCCGGAGGCGGTGCGGGAATCGGTCGAGGCTTACGTCGGGTGCGTCGCGGGCGCGTCGCTCAAGGACGAATATCTGCGCCTGATCCGCGAAGCCGGATTCGCCGACGTGGAGATCGTGGAAGAGCGGAACTACGGCCCCGGGGCCGAAGTCCTGCCGGATGTCGTGAAGGACGCGAACGCGTGGGACGCGGTCGCCTCGGTCAAGGTCCGCGCGGTCAAGCCCACGAATCGGTAGAAACACCCGGTCGCAGTCGGGCTCCGGAAGCCCGTACAATCGACTCATGCACATCTTGATCAGCGGCGCGAGCGGGCTCATCGGGTCCTCGCTCGCGCCGCGCCTCTCCGCCGCGGGCCATCGGATCTCCCGCCTTGTTCGAGTGCGGGCGGGCAACGGCGCGCGGAGTTCCGGCCGAGGGGCGGGCGACGCGGCGGTCCCGTGGGATCCGGAGTCCGGCGTGCTCGATGCGTCCTGCCTCGCGGGCGTAGACGCGGTCATTCACCTGAGCGGCGAGAGCATCGCGGGTGGGCCGTGGTCCACGAAGCGCCGGGAACTCATTCGCAATAGCCGGATCCGCACGACGCGGCTCCTGGCGGAAACGCTGGCGCAAGTGTCCCCGCGACCCGCGGTGCTCGTTCAGGCCGCCGCGGTCGGCTACTACGGCAGCCGCGGCGAGGAAACGCTGACCGAGGCGAGCAGCGCCGGCACCGGGTTCCTCGCCGACCTCTGCCGCGACTGGGAGGCCGCGTCGATGCCCGCGCAGGATGCGGGCGTCCGCGTGGTGCGCCTTCGAACGGCGCCGGTGCTCAGCGCCAAAGGTGGGATGCTCGCGGCGATCCTGCCGATCTTTCGCCTCGGCCTTGGTGGCCGGCTCGGGAGCGGGCGGCAGTGGATGTCGTGGATTTCCCTCGACGACCAGCTCTCGGTCATCGAGCGTGCGCTCACCGACTCATCCATGCGCGGCTCGATCAACGCCGCGTCACCCGAACCGGTCCGGAATGCGACGTTCACGAAGGCCCTTGGGCGCGCGATCCACCGTCCTACGATCCTTCCCGCCCCGGAGTTCGCGCTTCACATGGTGCTCGGGCGGTCGAGAGCGGAGGAACTGCTGCTGACGAGTCAGCGCGTGGCTCCGGAGGCGCTTCTTGCCTGCGGCTTTCGGTTCGCGCATCCCCGGCTGGAGGAAGCCCTCCGCGCGGTGCTCTAGGGGACGAACGTGCTCGTCAGCATGGCCCGGCCGGTCGGTGCGGACTTGGTCGGCGAGCCGCCCTTCGGTTCCAGCGAGACGAAGAAGCCTCTGACGACGGCGGCCTCTCCGATGTTTTCCAGACGCAGGACCGCGATTCCCCTGGAGTCGGGCGCCGCCACGCCTTGACTCACCATCTCGCCGGCCCGCAGAACCCATACCTCGTAGTCCCCGCCGCTCGGCGGAAGCGCTCCCTCGAGGACGACGATCGCTCGTTGCGCCGCGGGGGCATAGACCGCGCGCCCATGAAGGGACGGGGGAACGTCCGGCCCACGGGTCATCTCGATGACCCGCGCTCCCGGAAAGCCAAGGATTGCCGCCCAGCGCTCCTCCATCGCGTTCCGGCGGTGGAGGTCGTTCACCTCGTTGTTGCGCGCGGTGATGATCGCGCGCAGTCGTCCGGTCGATTCCAAGAGCGTCCCCGCTACGATCGCGAGGAGCACCGCGAGCGCCCACCCGACCGTTCCAACCCAGCCGAAGCCGCCGCGCCGCTCGTAGTACGTCGTCTCGCTCACGGGCGGAGGCGTTG